>JAFGLB010000008.1 GCA_016928255.1 Bacteroidota bacterium | reverse complement strand
CGGCAGGTAAGTCGTAACACCAAGTGCACGCCCGCGCGGGATTATGGTTACCTTATGAACAGGATCCGCTTCCGGAAGGAATTTTGCTACCAGAACATGCCCGGATTCATGGTACGATGTTGTTTTCTTTTCACGGTCGGAGATCAGCATAGTCTTCCGTTCCGTCCCCATCATCACCTTGTCTTTTGCTTCTTCAAAATGCCTCATCGATACTACCTTGCAGTTCTGCCTGGCTGCAAGCAATGCAGCTTCATTCACAAGATTGGCGATATCGGCTCCTGACAATCCGGGTGTTCCTTTCGCAATTACATCGATGCGTACATCGTCATCGAGTGGAATATTTTTTGTATGTACACGGAAAATTCCCTCCCGCCCTCTTACATCAGGCCTGTCAACCACTACCTGCCGGTCGAATCGTCCGGGTCTGAGCAATGCCGGATCCAGGACATCTGGCCGGTTTGTTGCGGCAATAATTATCACACCGGTATTCTGCTCAAAACCATCCATCTCCACAAGCAGCTGGTTAAGAGTCTGTTCTCTTTCATCATGTCCGCCTCCGATTCCCGCGCCCCGGTGACGTCCGACAGCATCAATCTCATCAATAAAAATTATGCACGGTGCGCTGCGTTTTCCCTGTTCAAATAAATCACGCACGCGGCTTGCCCCCACACCGACAAACATTTCAACAAAGTCCGCTCCGCTTATCGAGAAAAAAGGAACGCCTGCTTCGCCTGCAACCGCCCGGGCCATCAAAGTTTTTCCCGTGCCCGGAGGTCCGAGCAGCAGAACTCCCTTCGGAATTTTTCCTCCCAACCTTCTAAACTTTCCGGGTTCCCGCAAAAATTCAATAATTTCCTGTAGTTCTACTTTTGCCTCATCGGCCCCGGCAACATTGGCAAATGTTATTTGTGTTAATCCTTCAGTCAGCAGTTTCGCACGGCTTTTACCAAAAGAGAACAACCCTTTCGCACCGCCCGCACCGCCTCCCTGCATTCGTTTGAAAATTATCAGCCAGATTCCGATAAGGAGAATCCACGGCAGAATGCCGAGCCCGTAATTGAGCCATGTATTGTCTTCTTTTTCAACACTGAACTTCAATCCTTTTAACGTCCAGGAATTAACAAGCTGTTCATCCAACTCAGTATACGGAAGTGTTAGCGTTACTTTTTTGGCATTTCTGGCCATTTTTCCGCTGGACGTATTAATATCCATCGGATCTTTTAACGTGCCATGGAAATCATAGACTGAATAACCGGAGATTTTTACCGTAGCTTCACTGAATCTTTGTTCATCCAGCAGCTGCTGGAAAGTTGAAAAGCTGATTTCATATTCCGTCTCTTCATTTGTCCGGAATACCCACATCAACAAAAAAACTGCGAGTATAACTGTAACCCAGGATAAAATAATCTTCCCGAATTTTCCCCAGGGCGTATCTTCTTCCTGCTGTGGCTTAAACGGTTTTCGCGGACTTTTCTGGGATCCCTGGTGCTTTTTTTGAGATGTATTCAAGTCTTTCTGGTTTTTATTATCATTCTGCAAGTCACTGCTCATTTTACACTCCATTCAATAAAACGACTACTCAGGCCTGATTGTTCCCTGCCGAGTAAGCTTATAAATCGACTTCAAGTTACGAACTTTTTGGGCGTAGTCCAAGCCGTAACCTATTACAAAATCCGGGGGGATTTCAAATCCTACATAATCAATTGTAAAGTCTATCTTAGGAATCCCTTTTTTCAGCAGCAAAGAAATAAATTTTATCGATTTTGGGCTCTCTTTTTCAATAATTTTCTTTGTAAAAGCGATAGACAATCCCGAATCAACTATGTCTTCAACAACAATGATATCTCGTCCTGCAACTTCACAATTCAGATCTTTTAACAATCTTACCTGTCCCGAAGATATCTTTGCATCTCCGTAGCTTGACAGCTTGAAAAAATCTATTTCGCAATCGACTGAAATCTCACGTATAAGATCGGAAAGAAATATAAACGATCCGTTCAACACACCGATGAATATCGGTATTCTGCCTGCATAATCAGTATTAATAACATCAGCAAGCTCCTTAATCCGTTCACGAATTTGTTTCTCAGAAATGAACTCTTCGAATACATCATCGTTTATCCGTATCAATCCCGCCATGATAGTCTCAGTATTGTGGTTGAAATGCAAGCCGAATGGCTGTCTTAGTATGTTCAGTCAATTTATATCTGTTATCGAGCCGTTTTCCGCAAACCCAGACTATACTGCCGTCTGCCTCCAGAACAGGAATGGTTTTTTTTTTGTATCTGGGCACTTTTTGATCCGTAAAATAATCGCTCACTTTCTTTTTCGTTCTCATTCCCAAAGGGATGAACCAATCTCCCGCGTGCCATGGTCGAAGAACAAGCGGGCCTGATAGTTTATCTGCATCAATATATTCCACTTCGCCGGTGCCGGACATAACCTTCGGGACAGGACCTGGTTCGCCGATGGAAAATTTGTATCCCTGGTATTCATAATTTCTGCCTATTTCTAAATGTTGAATGTCTGAAATTTGTTTTTCGGTTTTTTTAAAAATGATACGCTCTCTGTCTTTTAATGCAGAAATACTGCCGCCAATTTCAATAATCCTTCCCGAAGGCATCGAACATAATCTGCACAGCGAGTCAACCTTTTTTTCCGTCGGTTCAATATTCATTCCCCGTATTATCTCCATGAAAATTTCATTCCGTAAAAATTCGGATATATTCTCGAGACTTTTTACATCCAGAATAATAATGCCCCGGTTATCCTTTCTGACAAGACTAGCCAGTTTTTCTTCCACCATATCTCGCAATTGATCACTAACCGGCCGCATAACTGATGCAATTTTATTCAAAGTATTAATTATGTGAGGCGAGCGTTTTTCCAAAACGGGAATGATTTTATGGCGCAGGAAATTTCTTCGATAAACAAGCGATAGATTTGAGGAATCATTACGAAATTTGATATCATGCTTTTCAGCATACGATTCAATGTCATTTCGTGTCAGGCACAGTATAGGACGAATAACATATCCGTCATTTCGTTTCAGCGGAATTCCGGCCATGCCTCGAATGCCTGTACCGCGAAGAATGTTTAATAAAACTGTTTCAGCATTATCATCTGCCTGATGAGCGGTTGCAACGACATGCGCTCCTGTCTTTAAACGGATTTTTTCCAGACTTTGATAACGCAGTATTCTTGCGGCCGCCTGCTTCGAGAGACAATGTTCATGAGCATATTCCTTCACGTTTACATGTTCTACGAAAACAGGGATGCCCGTTTTTCTGCATTCACTAATGACAAATTTCTCATCCTCGTCCGATTCACTGCCTCTTAATTGATGATTTACATGGGCTGCCTTAATCCCAATTTCATAGTGCCTGGACAATTCCGAAAATATATGCAGCATGACCATTGAATCAATTCCGCCGCTTACAGCAAGAAGCACAGTCTGTTCCGGCTTGAATAGATTATTAATATCTGCAAAATCCTTGACTCTTTGCGGCAGAGGTTTCATCAAACGGGTCTACATATTAACAATAGGTGAAAAAAAAACTTGACCTGATTCCGGGTCAAGATATATAAATTTACTTATATAATTAAAGATACTGGATTTTGGCAGGAAAGACAAGAATTGTGAAAAATGCCCGATAATCGGCTTATAAAAGCAAACTGCGCCCGGTATTTTTCGACTGAGCGCAGTTAGCGGTTCACATTTTAAATCGGAATGCTGCTTACTTCATAAATCCTACTGCCTCTTCTACAGCTCCGATAAAATCCGATGCAGCATTATTAAAAACAGCTATACTGCGTTTATCGAATTTTTCCGGATTTTCTTTTGAAGGCTGGCTTTCTGTGATTGAAACATACCGTGAATTATTCTTTGCCTCCTTGACATCCAGGAAGTAATTGATATTTCCGGTTTTTATTCTTTTTGTAAACTCGCCTTCGCCGTTTATTACCGTGTTGGCTTCTTTCAAAGCGCTGACAAATTCATCTGCAACACTGCTGAACACAATAATGCTTCGTTTGGCGAACTTGCCTTCCCCTTCCTTTGCAGGCTGACTAGCTGTAACAGTAAGATACTTCTTGCTGTTTTTCGCCTCCTTGACATCCATGAAAAATGTGGTTGAACCTGCTTTTAGCATTTTGCTGAATATGGCATCCATGGGGGACTCCCTCACTTGTAAATTGATATATTGTGAATTATGTCAAATCGATAAATCGCCTGAGATGGAAACATGTTCAGACAATTATTACAGTTCTTTTCTATACTTCTAAAATGAACTTTATCGATTTGGAGATATATGAATGAATCTGGCGTTATATCTCATGCTAAATAATACAATTTTTCGAACAATGAGTCAAGAATAAAAAAACGCCCCTTAATTTTATTCAACCAAGGGGCGCTAATTCTTCATTCTGAATTCTTCATTCTTACTTCTTAATACATGTCTCCGCCCATTCCGCCATGAGGCATCGGAGGCATTGCAGCTTCTTTCTTTTCCGGCTTTTCAACAATTGTTGCTTCGGTTGTAAGAAGGAGGCCTGCAACGCTGGCCGAATTTTCGATAGCGATACGCGCGACTTTTGTCGGATCGATAACGCCGGATTTCACCAGGTTTTCATATTTTTCTGTCTGTGCATTGAAACCATAGTCGTCTTTGCCGTTCTTTACTTCGTTCACAACGACAGCACCGTCATGGCCCGCATTTGCGGCAATCTGGCGCAGCGGTTCTTCCAGCACCCGACGAATAATATCCACGCCGGTTTTCTGGTCGAGATTTTCCGTCTTTACTTCATCAAGTTTTTTCACTGTACGAATGAATGCAACTCCGCCTCCGGGTACGATACCTTCCTCGACAGCTGCGCGTGTGGCATGGAGTGCATCTTCAACACGGGCTTTCTTTTCCTTCATTTCTACTTCTGTTGAAGCACCGATCTTCACGACTGCGACACCTCCTGCCAATTTAGCCAGACGTTCCTGGAGTTTCTCTTTATCATAATCGGATGTAGTTTTTTCGATCTGCTGTTTGATTTCGTTAATACGCTTTTTAATTTCATCCTTTTTGCCTGCACCCTGAACAATCGTTGTATTATCTTTATCGATTGTAACACGTTCGGCAGTTCCCAGATATGAAAGTGTCGCATTCTCAAGTTTATATCCTTTTTCTTCGGAAATCACCTGGCCGCCGGTCAGGATTGCTATATCTTCAAGCATTGCTTTGCGGCGATCACCAAAACCGGGAGCTTTTACCGCACAGACTCTTAGAGTTCCGCGGAGTTTATTGACCACGAGTGTTGCCAGAGCTTCGCCTTCGACTTCTTCCGAAATGATAAGCAGACTCTTTCCCGCTTGTGCAATTTTTTCCAGAACAGGTAGAAGGTCCTTCATCGCACTGATCTTCTTGTCATGAATCAGAATATACGGAGTTTCAAGAACGGTCTCCATCCTGTCTGCGTCAGTCACAAAATACGGCGAGAGATAACCGCGGTCAAATTGCATTCCTTCTACAACTTCCAGGGTCGTTTCCGTTCCTTTTGCTTCTTCAACCGTAATAACTCCGTCCTTGCCTACCTTTTCCATTGCATCGGCAATCAAATCGCCTATT
>JAFGLB010000053.1 GCA_016928255.1 Bacteroidota bacterium | reverse complement strand
GGGCGTTAATCAGCAGTTTTACATGCACGGAATATTTTAAGGTCGTCGGGTATTACGATAAAACGTCCGAAATAGATGCTCAACTGGATGACGGCCATGCTTCAATAGCTGTTGTGATACCCGAAGGATTTGAAAAGAAAATTCATTCGGGTCAATCGGCACCGCTGCAGGTTATTGCAGACGGAACCGAAACAAGTTCCGCCAATATCGGATTGAATTATGCTTATTTCATAATAACGCGGTATTCACAGGATATTGTCATCGAATCGCTTACAAAGCGGGGCTCAATTACTTTGCCGGCCCGTATGTCCGCGGAATCGCGTGTGTGGTATAATCCTGAATTGAAAAGCCGCAACTTTATGGTGCCGGGAGTGCTGGGATTGCTGTTGATGGTCATGACCATGCTGCTGACTTCGCTTGCAATTGTCAAGGAAAAGGAACTCGGCACGCTTGAGCAGCTTGTGGTCACACCTATTAAACCGTATCAGCTTATTATCGGCAAGCTTGCGCCATTTTTTGCCATTGGCGTGATAGACGTAATCCTTGTTATTTTCTTTGCCTCGCTGGTTTTTTCACTTCCAGTAAAGGGAGGAGCGCTGCTGCTTATTTTTCTTAGTCTGATATTTCTTATGACAACATTGGGACTCGGCCTGCTGATATCAACTATTTCGCGAACGCAGCAGCAGGCAATGATGACGGCAATTTTCTTTTTTATGGTTCCGATGATCTTCTTTTCCGGATTTGTTTTCCCGATCGAAAATATGCCGAAAATAATTCAACTCGTTTCATACTTGCAGCCCCTGAGATATTATTTTATTATCGTACGAGGCCTCTTCCTGAAAGGTGTAGGCATGAGCATACTGTGGCCCCAGGCATCGGTTTTACTCGTGTTCGGCAGTATTATTTTAAGCCTGAGTATACTCAGATTCCATAAACGGCTGGGTTAAACACAAGGCGTTCCTGCCGCATCTTATATGTTCTTGATTACATAATCAGCATTTTGTATGTTGTCGTATGTTTAAGTTAACGCCCGAGAAACGATGATATGACGGATTGCATGGATATGGTTCAAGATCAGAATGGCTCACAGCTGCTTAGAATCCTGGTTGTAGACGATACGGACTCGATGAGAATTCTTGTGAAAGAATTCTTCAGGCGGAATAAGGATGTCCTGATCGGAGAAGCAGAGGATGAAGAAGGGGCATTCCTCCAGATGAAAGAATTTTCTCCCGATGTTGTATTAATGGATATCAGTCTTGCGGGAATAAGCGGTGTTGATGTCACGCGCCAGATCAAATCGAGTTTTCCCGGTGTCCGTGTGTATCTTTTTTCTGCTTATAATGCAGATGAGTATAATAATATCAAAATGGAATCAGTTTGCGACGGGTTCATTCAGAAAACCAATCTAAAATCCGAACTGCAGCAAATGATCAAGACGGAACTGGGGCATAAAAATAACGTTCCGGATAATGGATAATTATTGACCAAGCGGGCAATTATTACCCCCGCACGATCCTTCCATTCCGCAATTTTCGCGGCTGCAGGCGGTAGAAGAAATACCTTTGATAATTGAGTTTGTAATGGATATCAGCCTGCTGTAATTATGTGAGCTGCAATTTGGGCAAATAATATCTTCATCAACTTCCCTGACCTTATGAAAGATGTCAAATGCAGCATTGCAGTCCTTGCATTTGTAATCGTAGATCGGCATTATGATAAATCTTAAAAAAATTGATAAAATTACAGGTTATTAATATCGATTTCTATCTGATCTTCCGGAGGAGGTGGTGCCTCTTCGGTTGCGGTGATAAATTCATCCGTCGGAATTAACGATCCCTTGTCAAATTGCAGGCCCAGGACGTCTTTATAATAGCGGGATGAAGTTATCTTTGAAAGCTCTCCGAAATTAGCAAAGAGCGTGGACGCGGGTGTATCCGATGGCTGGACGGGCTTTAAAGGCAGTGCTCTTACTTTTTCGATACGCTCCTTGTCGGTCGGATCCTTCTCGGGCATCTTTCTCAGATTCTTCAAAGCATCTGCTTTTGCCTTGATGGTTGCTTCATCGGATTTCTGTTTCATACTGGATATAACAAGACGGACAAAATCATTCGGTAATGAATTATCTTCAGGCCTGCTTTGTGTCTTCAGCTGCGACAGCGCTTTTTTGGATGCTACATCGAGCTGCTGCACTTTAGACAGTGAAGATTCGAATGATTCAACGCCTGAAAAACGTGCTGCATATTTATCGGCATTAAATTCCATCTGGCGCAAATAATACTTACCGGCAATACTGCACATGAAATAAAATGCAGTAAGGATTTGCCGGGACAGCCATACTGAAAGATTCAAAATCGGTAATATGATCCATCTAACTATCCCGTCCGATGTCATTGTCATAACAGTCAGTTTTTGATCTAAGTTGTCTTCCGCATATATCCGCTTGAAGAACCATCTTTTAATGCTCGTCATAATATGATAAAACCTCATACCGAGTTTATCCATAAAATGACTGAGCTCGTGTGCTACAACACTTGTAAATTCCGTAGTGGTCAATTCAGATGCAGCAGGCAGGCCGATGATCAATGTAGTTTGATCTTCCAGGAATCCCACAAAACCCTGTTTAAACTGGGCGCAGGCCTGCGTGGAGCAGTCCACTTCTATTGACGACGGCATTTTTGCGCCTATTGATTGGCACAGCTTTCCGACAAAAGAGTAAATGGCCTGCTCTTTATTCCGGGCAAGAACGACGGGGGCCGATTTAACTGCCGGTTTCGCTATGATCGGCTTAATCATAGCAATGAGCAGAATTATTCCTAATATTATGGGCGTAAAATACAAAAGGAAAGCCGGAATAAAATCCTCATTGCTGAACAAATGAGTTCTGTCAAAAATATTAACGAATGTTTCAGTCGCTAAATATAATACGACGAAGAAGTATAAGGAAAACAATAACATCATACCCGTTGTTGTTGCCGTCAATCCCAAAATGTGAAGCGGCGATTTAAGGTCAACTGCCTGTTCGGTTTTTGGAGCAGTTTTGCTTTTTGATAATGCAGCAGCAGGCGGCTTTGCCGCAGTGACCGGTTTAGGTGCTTTGCCCTGCTGAACATCTCCGGGAATACTGTTCACCTGAGGAGGCGGAGCAATCTTCATCGGTTCAAAATAGCAGAGCGCACCTTCGTTTTTCATAAGTGTAATGTATTGCTGCGCGGCAGAAAAATCCAGATTATTATTAACTGTAACCGGCCTGCCTGTGAAGAGCTTATTGACCTGTTCGGGTGTTGTTTTAAACAGCTTGGCGAGGCGTTCCTTGACAACTGCTGCATCAAGTCCCGGTTCTATTTCACCATTAAAGAGAATTCTGTATTTTTGTGTTTTAGCTTCTGTAACAACTTTCTTCTGCTGGTTAATGCTCGGTGCTTCGGATTTCAGCATCGACCGCAGCACGTACTGAAGTATTCCGCTGTGTTTATAATATTCAAGTTCATTGGGAGTGTCGATTCTGCATATCACATTGAAAGTTCCCTTAACACCGCTTTGGGTAGTCGCAGTGACTTTTATTTTTTTCTTCGGCTTAAGGTCATCAGCCAGGCCTTCGATATCGAATGTCTCAAAACCGGTCAACCCGAGCGATTGGCAGGTCTCGCCGTCTTCGAACTGTAACGGAAGAATTCCCATCCCGATCAGATTGCTGCGGTGAATCCGTTCGAAGCTTCCTGCCATAATCGCTTTTACTCCCAGCAGGGCAGGTCCTTTTGCAGCCCAATCGCGCGATGAACCTGAACCGTATTCTTTTCCTGCTATGACTATCATCGGTACGCCGTCGTCCTTGTATTTCATTGCGGCGCTGTAAATCGAAATCGGTTCTTTCGAAGAGGGATGAATCGTGAAACCGCCTTCAGTACCCGGGATCAATAAGTTCTTCAAGTGCGTATTGGCAAAAGTACCGCGCATCATAATTTCATGATTGCCGCGCCTGGCACCGTATTGGTTGAAGTCCTTTTTTCGGATACCCAGGAACATCAGGTAATTTCCGGCGGGTGTGTTTTCGCCGAACGAACCGGCGGGAGAGATATGATCGGTCGTTACCGAATCACCGAGTAAAGCCAGCACTCTTGCATTGCGTATATTCTGCAGCGGTTTCGGTTCACGCGAGAAATTTTCAAAATACGGAGCGGCTTTTATATACGTGGAATCTGTATCCCAGGCATACTGTATGCCTGTAGGGACAGGAAGGTTTGTCCAATTGTTATCTCCTTCGAATACTTTTGAATAGGCCTGTTTAAACATGTCCGGTCTCAGGCTCTGGCGCATAATCTGCTCAACTTCTTCTGGAGCCGGCCAGATATCCTTAAGAAATACCGGCTCACCGTCGCTCCCTGTACCTACGGGTTCTTTGGCAAAATTTATATCCACCGTTCCGGCAAGTGCAAATGCCACAACAAGCGGAGGGGAAGCAAGATAGTTTACTCGTGTATGCGGATTGATCCGTCCCTCAAAATTTCTGTTCCCCGACAGGACCGCTGCTGCGATCAATTCGTTTTCGTAAATTGCTTTAGTAATTATTTCAGGAAGAGGACCGCTGTTTCCGATGCAAGTAGTGCATCCATAACCGACCAGATGAAAACCAAGGGATTCCAGCGGCTGCATTAAACCGGCGCTCTTCAGGTATTCTGTTACAACTTTCGATCCGGGTGCTAAGCTTGTCTTTACCCATGGTTTTGAAGCCAATCCTTTTTCCAATGCCTTTTTTGCAAGCAGTCCTGCCGTGATTAGAACAGACGGATTGGATGTATTTGTACAGCTTGTGATAGCAGCAATAACAACTGACCCGTGTTTTAAAGTATGCTTCTGACCGTTTATTTCTATGTCTGCATTTTTCAGGAAATTCGGTTTTATGGAATCATCTGAATAATGCACCCACGTTGCTATTGCCAATTTATCTATTGCTACGCCTTTACTTTCGAGAATTTCGACAAGTGAAGAACGGAATGAAGCCTTGGTCCTTGGCAGTGAAACTCGTTCCTGAGGTCTTTTGGGTCCTGCAATACTCGGCTCGACTGTGGCCAGATTTAATTCCACAATGTCGGAGAAATCTGGTTCGTCGGTTTCCGGAGTGTTAAAGAGCCGCTGTTCTTTAAAATACATTTCTGTAAGTGCAATTTGTTCTTCACTTCTTCCCGTAAGGCGGAGAAAATTAATTGTCTCTGAATCAACAGGGAAGAATCCCATCGTAGCTCCATACTCCGGCGCCATATTTGCTATTGTTGCACGGTCGGCAAGCGAAAGCGATGGTAATCCCGGTCCATAAAACTCGATGAATTTGCCCACAACTCCTTTCTTTCTGAGCATTTGAGTAATTGTCAGTACAAGATCCGTGGATGTCGAACCGGGTTTTAATTTTCCATGTAATTTAAATCCGACCACCTGTGGAATCAGCATGGAAATAGGCTGGCCGAGCATTGCAGCTTCGGCTTCGATGCCCCCGACACCCCAGCCAAGCACCCCGAGTCCATTTATCATGGTTGTATGCGAATCAGTGCCGACTACAGTATCAGGAAAAGCGATTGGCGAACCGTTCTCTTCAGATGAGAAGACGATCCTGGCCAGATATTCAAGATTGATTTGATGAACTATTCCGGTGCTTGGCGGAACGACACGGAAATTCCGGAAAGCCTGCTGACCCCAGCGCAGGAAAGCATATCGTTCCTGGTTCCGTTTGAATTCCAGCTGTGTATTTTTTTGAAAAGCATCAGGTGCTCCATATTCATCTACCTGTACAGAGTGATCGATTACAAGGTCCACAGGCTGGAGGGGATTTATTTTATCGGGATCTCCTCCCATCATAACCATCGCATCCCGCATCAGCGCAAGATCTACAATGCAAGGTACTCCCGTAAAATCCTGCAGAAGTACGCGTGCAGGCATGAATGCAATCTCTTTATCAGATATTGAATTAGGATCCCACCGTGCAAGGTTTTCGATATCTTCCTTCCTGACAGCATTCCCGTCTTCGCACCGTAAAAGATTTTCGAGCAGGATTCTCAATGAAACTGGCAGCCGCCATAGATGCACGCCTAAAGCTTGCTCCAACGCCGGAAGCGAGAAGTACGAAATAGTCTTAGCACCTATGCGAATTGTTTTTGTCGTTCGAAATGAATCGACGCTT
>JAFGLB010000052.1 GCA_016928255.1 Bacteroidota bacterium | reverse complement strand
GGCATCAGGGTATATTGTCATGGCTATCATAGGCGGTGCCATCATGCCTAAGTTAATGGGATATCTTGGCGATACATACAATATGTCCGTTGGTTTTATTATGCCCATGGGCTGCTTTGTATTTGTTGCAATTTATGGTTACATCTGGCCGAAATTAAGTAAGACTAATGGAAATGTGAACATTTCCTCGACTCAGGTATAATGATTTGTATTCAAAAGAAAAAACTCCGTTGACGGGATTATGATCCGCGCTTTTACAGGAAAAGATAGGCCTATATTGGACATGCAGACTCGGACCGCAGATTTTGTGATGGCTTTTGTGAAGTGACAGGTCATTGCATTAATGGCACATTACAGATTAAAGGTTTTTTGCACTGTCAGGAATTTTAACGATATTTAAATCTGAAAGAGCATATTGCAGCCTGCACTTTAGCTAAGAAGATCCGGTCGAGACATTATTGAAAACATGCCAGAAAAAAATGTCGGATTGGATGGCTCATCGTTAAGAAGCTGCTTTTTAACTTTAACCTGACATCTTCTGAGATTGATATTGTTACCGAAATCAAACGGAGAATCAATTTATGAGAAAAAAAACTTTTGTATTTTTGATGTTACTAGTGACGCCAACGCTTTGGAGCCAGCAAGCTAACATCAACCTTGAACACAATCCGCAGAAAAATAAAGGAAACCTTATCCCCTTCAGTGCGCCGCTGAACTCTCCGGATGTTCGTGATGACCGGACTGTTATCTTTCGGCTGAAGGCGCCTATGGCTAAAGATGTGCGGTTGGCCGGAGTGGCTATACTGACTGCGCTTGGAAAATCTGGACAACCCGTACCTTTTAAAAAAGTAGACGACAATATTTGGGAGCTGCAAATAGGGCCGATAAATCCGGATATGTATATCTATTATTTCAATGTGGACGGTGTGCAGATGGCTGATCCCAGCAACTCAGTTGCAGGCTTCACTGCTATGCCGCCGTACAGCACTTTAGTTGTTCATGATAGTATTCCCGCTTATTACGATGCACGCAATGTTCCGCATGGAGTAGTGACCCGTCATGTTTATCATTCGGATGTAACGAATGGTGAACGCGAACTCTATGTATACACACCACCAGGTTACGACCGAAATAAAACGTACCCCGTATTGTATTTGGTCGGAGGAAGCGGTGATTTGCCGTCAAACTGGATATATGATGGACGGGTGAACTTTATGATGGACAATCTGCTGGCAGAAGGAAAAGTTCTTCCGATGGTTATTGCAATTCCTAATAATCAGGTCGTACATAGGAATCATCCGGAACATGCCGGTTTGACATTCAAGCTTTTTGAAGTGGAACTCAGGAAAAGTGTTATTCCATTGGTCGAGCGAGAGTATAATGTTCGCCGGGATCCAAAAGGACGGGCGCTTTCCGGCTTATCTATGGGCGGCCGTCATACGATGTTTGTCGGATTTAATTCATTGGATCTTTTTGCCTCGTTTGGTGTTCTGAGCGCAGGAGATGTGAATAGCGAAACATCTATTGCTGCATTCTTAAAATATCCGGATGTTAACAAGAAAATCGATTACCTGTTTGTGGGCCAGGGGACAGTGGAAGCAGAGGGAAGAATGGGTGCTCGATGTGTTGCTCTCCATGAAGCACTTTTAAAGCATAATATAGACCATGAATATTATGTCGGCGGATATGCCGGCCACGATTGGTCTACCTGGCGGCATTTGCTTTATTATCGTTTTCTATCGAATCTCTGGCGAAAGAATTAAATAAAAATACGAACTGTTAATATTGGATATCAGTTTAAAGTAAAAAAAATCCCTGCAAATTCCTGCAGGGATTTTTTATTGAATTAGATATTGAAGATCAGAATTATTTCTGTGCAGAAGGAGTTATAATCCGGTAATTTCCGCTCAAGTGCATCAAACTGAAAAGATACAATAATCCGTCGTAGTAAGGATCAAAATAACCGTCGGCATACGGTTCAAGTTTTGCATTCCATACCTCATCGACAAATTTCCAGCTTTTAGCTTGCGTGCCCATAATCGAAGCAGCTGCGGCTGTGCCGACAAATCCAATCGAATGCCGCAGAGCGCGGTAACCGCCTGCAGGGCGGACAAAAGCGGGCAGCGTTCCATCTACGTTAAACTGATCTTCAAATGTATTTATGCCTCTGCAGAACAGAAAGTTTTGAATTCGTCTGCAATAGTCTTGCTGCCATTCTTTGTCTTTTGCATACCAGGAGTAATCCATAGCTATGTTCATCGGAACCCGCCACGAATCGAAACAGAAATTGGACGACCAGTTCCGGAATTTGCGCGGTTCGCCGGAATATTCTGTCGCATCCGCATTCAATCCGGTTTTGCTGTTGCAGGCCCGGTGCAGGAATACTCTTGCTGTATCGGCACAATCCCTGTAAAATTGTTCTTTGCCGTCTTTCGCATATTTCGCCCATATTTCAAAAAAGGCCGGGAGGAAATAAGATGGATCAGTCCATTGGTATCCCCTTTTATCAGGTGTAAAGGTAATCTTTTTCTGTTCGACATTTATAAGATTAGTATTGCCGGTCGTGGTGTCTTTGCTCCACATTGCATCGAGTATTCTTCGAGCTTCGCCATAATAATTGATACTGGTTTCATTGCCCCACCGGTTTGATGCGAAAAGAAGGCTGGTTATAAAATACAGCTCGCCGTCTGAAGCAGAACCTTCTGAATTATGTTTGCCGGTTGCCGGATTTATACTCCAGGCAAAATACGCATCGCGAGGTCCGCCTTGATGCTGCATATTGAATTTTGTCCATCTCCATATTCTATCGAAGACATCTTTTTTATTTAATTGCACGGCTACCATCATACCATAGGACACTCCTTCCGTTCTGACATCCTTGTTTTTCAAATCGGAAACATATCCCATGGAGTCACCGACTTCAAAATAGACTCGATTTGGTCCTTCGAAAACATCATAATATGCTTTCTTTAGTTTTGCATCGATATCTTTTTGTTTATATCCGGCCTCCAAAAAAACATTTCTGTATTTGCCTGTCTCAAAAGCGCCTTTGTTCCAAGGTTTCATCAATCCACGAGGATCTGTAGTATCCTTTTCACAATCATCCGCAAATGACAGTAAAGGCATGGTTATTAAAACAAAAAAGGCAATTAGATGAAAATATTTATTCATTCGAGTATTCTCCTGTTTGATGACTCAGTTGACAAGATATATAACGGCTTTAAGGCATAGTAGTTTCAATAATCTAATAGAAATGTTGCTTGCTTTCTTCCATTTTTCTGTTGAACTTATTCAGACTGTGTTTGTAGTAATAACGTTTGTGTAAAGACAGTTTATTAGTATTTCATAATGTATTGATTTCTTAAGAAATAAACATTTTCGTTCAATTAATTCCTAATAAATCGGTAACCAGGTAACAATATTTATCGTAATTATTCATAAAACAATTTTTAAGAGTAAAAGCCGTATGAAAAACTCTAAATTAACATTATTGTTGCTCCTTTTTGGCAGTTATTTGATAAATGGTCCGGTGATTATGGCGCAAACTATATTGAAACCGGGTATTGATTATCCTGCAGAAATTGAAAATCCGGAGATACTTGGAATAAATAAAGAACCATATCACGCAACTTTAATGCCGCATGCTAATCTCCATGAAGCATTACAGGCGAAAAGACTTTCTTCTTCTTTGTGCCAAAGTTTGAACGGTAACTGGAAATTCAATTGGGTGCCGAGTCCTGAACGCCGTCCGAAGGACTTCTACAAACAGGATTTTGATGTGTCTGCATGGACGGATATCCCTGTACCTTCCAACTGGGAGGTGCAAGGTTACGGGACGCCTTTCTATCGTAATTTTGGTTATACGATTAAAAAGGATTTTCCTTTTGTTATGAGTGAACCGGACAGCAATTACACGTCGTTAAAAGAACGTAACCCGGTCGGCAGTTATCGGCGCGATTTCGAGATTCCGGCCGAGTGGTCTGGCCGTCGCGTCTTTATTACATTTGAGGGAGTAGATTGTGCTTTCTTTTTATGGTTGAATGGCAAGAAAGTTGGGTACAGCGTCAATAGCCGCAATGCAGCCGATTTTGATATTACCGAATATGTAAAAACCGGGATAAATACTGTCGCCGTTGAAGTCTACCAATACAGTTCCGGGACATGGTTAGAAGATCAAGACATGTGGCGGCTTCATGGAATTTATCGAAACGTTACTATTTGGTGTACTCCTCACGTTCACATTCGTGATTTTTTTATTAAAACTGATTTGGATAAGAATTACAGGGATGCTGTTTTGGAAGTAACTGCAAAAATTAAAAACTATGGGAATAATACCGGTAAGACGCAAACACTGACTGCCGCACTGTACGACATGAAAGGAGAAAAAATTGCCGCAAGAAGTGCAAAAGTCAGAATGCTTAAATCAAAACGAGAAGAGAATCTCATTATTAGTTTCCCGGTCAATAATCCTGCCAAGTGGACTGCCGAAACTCCTAATTTGTATACTCTTGTGTTAACAACATCGGAAGGTGAGATATTGTCGTCAAAAGTAGGATTTCGAAAAATCGAAATTAAGGGCAGGATATTCTTAGTAAATGGCGTACCGATTAAATTAAAAGGTGTAAATCGTCATGAACATTGGTCGGATGTCGGTCATGCCGTTACTGAAGAGCAAATGATTCGCGATCTTGAAGTGATAAAGCAAGGCAATTGTAATCACGTTCGCACCAGCCACTATTGTGATGATCCCCGTTGGTACGAACTATGCGATGAATGGGGCATATGGTTGGTTGGAGAAGCTAACTGTGAAAGTCATGGTTACGATGGAAAATTCGATGAAGAACCGACTATAAAGGCGGCCATTATTGACCGCAATATTGCCAACGTTGAGAACTTCAAAAATCATCCTTCGGTTATTATCTGGTCGCTAGGCAATGAATGCGGCGGTGTAGGTTCCAATTTTATAGCCGCAATGAACATAGTTAAATCGATGGATCCGACGCGTTTTGTCCATTACGAACGCTTTGGTGCCGGTAAAAACAATCCGGCCGATTTAGACGGCAGGATGTACGGTACGGCGGAGGATTTTGCGCGGCTTGTTCAAAATAAAGAGTTGACTAAACCGCTATATATTTGTGAGTTCGTTCATGCCATGTTCAATTCTATGGGATCGTTAATCGATTATTCAGAATTATTCGACAATACTCCCGAAATTCTCGGTGGTGCTATTTGGGAATTTCAAGATCAAGCATTGTGGAACAGGCGTAACCCTGCTCATCCCATTCTTGCTTTCGGAGGGGGATTCGGTGAATTCCCGAACGACCGCTATTTTATTCACAAAGGAGTCGTCGCCTGGGATAGAAAAACCATCAAACCGCATTATCCGGAAATGAAGAAAGCGTTTCAGTGGATTAGCACCGAGTTAAGAGAACCGGAATTAAACAATGTTTGGATAAAAAATAAATTTCAATTTATTCCACTCGATAATTTTTATGCTACGTGGAGCTTAACTGAGAATGGAATTGAGATAGATAAAGGATCATTTAAACTGCCCCATATTGGTCCCGGCAGAGGAAGGTGGATCAACATCCCCTTTAAAATCGAACATCCCAAGCCTGGAAGCGAATATTTTTTACGGATCTCATACAAGCAGAAGGAAAAAATCCTTTGGGCAGACAGCGGTTTCGAGGCGGCTTCAGAACAATTCAAATTGCCGATATATACACAACCCGCCGACAGGAAGAATATGCAGCAGAATATTAAAGTAAATCAGGATGCTAAATCGATTGCAGTTTCAGGGAAAAATTTCTCTGCAGTGTTTAATAAGGAAACCGGATTTATAAGCAGACTTGTTGCCGACGGAATTGACATCTTAACCCCGGAGGGTTCTCCGAAGCTTTATTTGTGGCGTGCTGCACATCGAAATGATGATTGGTGGGTCGATCGGGTATGGGAAAAGTACGGAATAAATGATTTAAAATATTCATTAGTTGAAATTAATTCAGAGACCATAGATAATTTTACCGTTAAAGTAGTTTCAATAGTAAAAGCCGAGGGGAGAGAAGGGTTTTGTGCATATCATACAGCGGCCTATCTGATAAAAGGCGATGGCTCCATAACTGTGGACAACAAAGTGCATTTTTTTGGCATGAGGATTAACCTGGCGCGGATTGGAGTTCGTTTTTTAATGGATAAGAATTACAATCAAGTGAAATACTTCGGACGCGGACCATTTGAAAATTATGCTGATCGTAAAGCAGGTGCGGATATAGGGCTGTACGATTTAGAAGTCAATAAACAATATGAATATGAAAGGCCGATGGAAAGAGGGAATCACGAGGATGTAAGGTGGATGCAATTTTTCGGCAAAGAAATACCTGCTTTTCGTGTAAATGCCGATGATAATGTAATGCAGTTTTCAGCACTACCGCATACAGATGAACAAATGTATCCTGTGGAATATAAAATCGACCTTCCACCTAGTGCCGCAACTGTATTTTGTTTATCGTCAAAGACATTAGGCGTCGGTTCGGCAAGCTGCGGTCCAAGGCCTTTAGAAAAGTATTTTGTCTGGTCGGATAATACACAATTTGTTTATACAATACAGCTGCTGCCGGTAAAACCGGTACCGGCGGAAAGGAATTGATAATAGGGCCGTTTACAATAAATAGAATCACATTCCAATTAATGCGGACATTATGAAGAAGTGAACACAGGTGCCTTTTTTAATAAACATTGTGCCTCCGGCTTATAAAATACAAGAATAATTTTTTGAAGCGGCATTAATAATTGAAGCAATATTATTCAATCCGGCAGAAACTATTTTTTCTTCATACGTCTAACTAGTATTATTAATGCGGATGACAAAAACACCTCTGAACACAGGATAATTATGTAACCTTTTCCGGCAATGAAAGATTCGCTTTCTGCCTGATTATAAAAATCCAACATTAATTAAAAGGTCTGCTATGAATAAACTATATTATGCTTTTGTGTCAGTATTGTGCATATTAATTGTTCCGGCATTACAAGTTTGCCAGGCTGCTTCGAAGGGCGACACGACCCGCAGTCTTGCGCCGTATTTTAAACCCGCGGCATCATCTCCAAAGCCTACAGATGCCGAAGGTTTTCTGCAGCGCTGGCTGCTGCTTGAACCGATTAACAAACCGAACCGCAGCAATACTGTTTTTACTGACAGCTATATAAGGCGCGCTTTCGATACTCTATATTTCCCAAGTCAGTTTACTACGATTCCCAAAAACGGCGATAAAGTTACAGTTGCAGGCCAGGAACTTAAATGGCATGCGCTGGAGACGCCTACTTTTAACGTTAAACTCTTCCGATTTGCATATGGATTATACAAACAGATATATGGTGTGCTTTTTTGGGCGGTTACTGTTGTTAACTCTCCTCAAGAGATAAAGAACGTGCGCATGGCTGTTGGATCCAATTCGGCTTCTATGTGGTGGCTTAATGGTCAGGAAGCAGTGATTCTTTCGGGCGATAGACGCATGGTTATGGATGATTGTGTTTCAAAGCGTCTCACACTGAAGAAAGGGCCTAATATCATTCGCGGAGCAGTTATCAACGGTCCAGGTATGAGTGATTTTTGTGTTCGATTTATAGATGAGAATGGCAAACCTGTTAGAGATATCACAATAGATCTTAAGGCCGCGGGTAATTAAACGGTCATTTTTTTCATTTATTTTGATTATGGAGGTTGTATGAAATTCCGTTTTTTTATTGCAATGGTTCTGGCTCTGTTCTCTTTCTGGCTGTCTTGTCAGGCACAGGCTCTAAATGGTAATCCTTATATTCACGATCCTTCAACTATCATTCAATGTGATGGCAAATATTATACATTTGGTACCGGCGGCGGAGGTTTGATTTCCGATGATGGTTGGACATGGAATCCTGGAGCTGTGCGGCCCGGAGGCGGAGTGGCTCCCGATGTTATTCGTATCGGGGATCGCTACTATGTTACATATGCGCGGGGCGGCGGCGGATTAGCAGGTGGACATGCCAGTAAGGTCCGGGTCATGTGGACCAAAACACTCGATCCTAAATCTCCCGATTTCGGATTCAAGGACGATACAGTTGTTGCTTCATCCGATGGTGTAGAAGATTGTGATGCTATCGATTCTGCGTTCCTTCTTGATCCCACGACAGGCCGATTGTGGCTTTCGTATGGAACCTACTACGGCTATATCCGGCTTGTTGAACTTGATCCCAAAACATGCATGCGTAAACCTAATAATAAAGCTATTAATATCGCTATTGACTGCGAAGCCACTGCAATGATGTATCGCGACGGCTGGTATTACCTTCTCGGTACTCATGGTACCTGCTGCGATGGTGCCAACTCAACTTATAACATCGTTGTGGGACGCTCTAAAAAAGTGACGGGTCCGTATGTTGACAATATGGGGAGGGAAATGCTTAAAGGCGGCGGTAAACTTCTTGCGGGAGCAAGCGGCCGTTTTGTGGGATTAGGCCACTTTGGTTTATTAGACCTTGGCGATGGTGTTCAGAAGTTTTCGTGTCATTACGAGGCCGACCTCGACCGCAGTGGTTACAGTGTTATGGATATTCGCCCGCTTCTCTGGAAAAATGGCTGGCCTGTTGGTGGCGATAATTTTAGGGGAGGTACATATGAAATTCAATCCGAACGCAGCGGTTACGCACTGGAGCTGGCGGTAGATTTTGTAAGGATGCCGCGCACTGGACGCGGTGCATTTGGAGGACCGGCTAGACCTCCAGTTGGAGCTCCAGGCAGTCCTGCTGCACCAGCTGCAAATCCTCCGTCTCCCGGTACACCGGGAAGCGGCGGGCCGGGTGCTCCTCCTGTTGGATTTGGAAACCGTGCACCTGCTGGCCCGGTAACTTCAATTCCGATACAGACTTTAGCCGAAGTGTCAAAGGACTGGCCGGCTGGAAACATAGATATTCGAATTGGCGATTTTATGTCCCGGCCACATCAAAAATGGACAATCGCACCGGTCGACAGCGTCGGCGGATATCCCGGTTCACCTTATTTCAAAATCACGATAGCCGGAACAGATCGCGCACTTGCCGCAACAGCTGAAGCCGAGGTCATTGCAGTTCCTGCTTTTACCGGCAGTCCAGAACAGCTGTGGCGGATTGATCAATTAACCGATGGAACGTACCGTATCATGCCTAAGGTTGTTCCTAATACAAATGAACCATTGGTTCTAACAGCAGTCGGAGTCAGTACACCGACGTTAGCCAAGTTTGATCCTAACAGCGACAAATCGCGCTGGAATTTCAGGACACCGTAGAAAACAGTTGCATTAATCAGACATCACTTCTTTATTTGTGGAGGTCCGGACTTCGACATAAACGGGATTCGGACCTCCCGCCATTTTGGAAAAAAGCACTTAACCAATCCACACATACTGCATTTTGGCAGGTAAGAATACTTTCAATTTTTTAAATTAAAGATTAAAAATGCTATTAGTTATTTGAATCGGATGAAAAGTAATGGGATTCTGTTTATATATGTTTAAAAAATATCATGTACGCACCCGGAAGTATGCAACTAACCTCAGATATCGCCGTATTATACAAGAGTTTTTTGCACTCCTCGTTACCGTTTGCTACATTCCTGATACGCCGGTAAGAGGAAATGAGGTCTAACTGTGAATTGGCCGCAAGAAAAAAATCGGTTTAGTATAAAATCATATATTTAAATAGAAAAATGGAGAAAAATTATGAGTAAGCATTCTTTTATGAAAATTTTTATTCTCATCATTTTATTTGCTGCTAGCATTAATGCGCAGACTTCTTTAAAAGATGAAACTCGTTTTCCCTGGGGAACAGCGACCGGTGGATTTATGCAAGACTGGCTTATTATTGGCGGATTTCCAAATCAAGATGGGAAAGGTTTTGATAATGATTATCTTCAAGAGCATGACGGAGAATTGAAAATCCAGCCTGTACCGGGAATGACACATAAACTTCTTAATGGTTCAACTTTTGAATGGAAAAAATATCATTCACCATATAACTATATTAATTTTTTTGATATACTGGAAAATGTCGAATATAGCAATAAAGTAGGATATGCCTATGCGAATGTTCAGCGCCCGGCAGAGGGAAAAGTAATCCTTTCATTTGGACATAATGTCAGCAACAAACTTTGGGTTAACGGGAAACTTGTTTATGAGAGCAGAACGGATAATCAGGCTGAGGAAAACAATCATATTGAAGTCGAAATGGCTAAAGGCAGTAATTCGATTTTAATTAAATCTATCCACGGCGGCTGGACGTGGGGATTTAGGTTCCGCATTATTGAGCCTAAAAACATTTCACTTATCCATGATTTCAAATTATCGCCCGAAATAGTAAAATCCGGGATAAAGGATAAACTCGTTATTAAGACCGACAGATCGCTTAATCCTGAAATCCAAAGATTTTATGTTAATGTAAAAGCCGTCGCTGCCGGCGGAAAAGTTATTGCAGAAAAAAATGTAAAGCGCTGCGAGCAGATTACTTTCGATACAAAAAAATGGCCAAACGGAGTTTATGATATATATTTTAAGACCAACAGCACTGATGGGGAAATAATGACAGCTTATCTTTATTGGTATAAAGGAGACGCCGTAAAGGAAGCAAAAGAACTTTTATCAAGCGTTCCTAAAAATCCGCAAACACCTGAAGACTATCATCACAGGATGCTTGGCGAGATGCTGACCCAAAGACTGAATTTTAATCCGGATAAAATCGATTCATCGGTAATACAGAAACTGTATTCGCCGTTGATGGAATATGAAGAATTATTGCTTGACAAGACCGGCAAAAAAGGGAGCGTTCGTGCTGAAGGATTTGTCCGGCTGACCTATATAGATCCTGTTGACAACACTCCGCAATTTTGTCGTGCGTATCTGCCTTTAAATTATAATCCAAAACAGAAATGGCCGCTCGTAGTAGCGCTTCACGGGTATAATGGTGCAAATCCGGTTTATGTTAATTGGTGGTCAATAGATGCAAGGCATAATGAAGTGGTCGATAAATATCCTATAATTTACATAGAACCGCATGGAAGAGGCAACACTAGTTATATGGGAATCGGAGACCAGGATATTCTCAAATGCATAGAGCTTGCCAAACAAAAATTCAATCTTGATGAAGATAGAATTTACCTTAAAGGTGAATCCATGGGTGGCGGTGGAACATGGAACGTCGGTACGAGGCATCCCGAATTGTTTGCAGCAATTGCTCCTGTCTACGGCGGATGGGATTACCATGTTAGAATGAGTGAGGAAGAAATTGCGAAACTTTCAGATCGCGCTCTTTTTAATGCTGAAGCCAGCAGTTCTCTTTCACATGCGGATGCTTTATTAACAACTCCTGTTTTTGTCATCCACGGCGATATCGATAAATCGGTCGATGTAAATAATTCCAGATACTTGGTCAAAACGCTTCAGAGGTGGGGATATGACGTTCAATATCATGAATATCCAGGTTTCGGTCATGAAGGCATTGAATATTATGATAAATTGATTCCCTGGTTCCTGAAACATAAAAGGAATGCAAATCCGGAAAAGGTCCGGGTCAGATCTACAGATTTGAAATACGCTTCTGCGCATTGGGCGAAAGTTACTCAGTTGGATAAACCGAATTCATTTGTTGCCGCCGAAGCTGAAGTACTTGTCAATAATACAATTAAGTTATCGACCGAAAATGTTTTAGAAATTGAACTCACTCCTTCTGCCAAGCTTATCGATCCTAAGAAACCGGTGAAAATAATTTGGAATGTAAATGATATACGTGATACACGGGTCATAGACGGAAGAATTACAGTACGAGATAAAAACTATAAGCCGGCACACTTATATAAGACCCCCAAAATACCCGGAAAGATCTCCGATTTAACCGCCACTCCTTTCGTCGTTGTGATTGGAACCATCTCAAAAGATTCGCTGATGGTAAAAGCGATAAACACTAAAGCCCAACAGTTTATTAGTTATTGGAAGAACTGGCAGAAATATGAACCGCGTTCGATAAAGGATGTGGATGTTACGGAAGCCGATATGAAAAAATATTCACTTTATCTTTTGGGCGGACCGGCGGAGAATAAAGTTTCAAACCAGATATTTGAAAAAACACCTTTTAAGATTACGGACAGCACTGTTACAATAGATGGAAGATTGTTTAAAGCTAAAGATGCAGTTCTCAATGCCGTTTATCCTAATCCGTACAATAATGAAAGGTATGTTAACATTGTTGCTGCGACTTCCGGAGCGGGCTTTTGTTTTTTTGATCCGTCCAACGATGAACTTTCTGCATTCGATTACTACATTGCCGATGGAAGAGTTCCTGTCTACTCAATAGGTGCGGTCAGCGATAAAATCCGCATTGCGATTGGTTTATTTGACAACAACTGGAAAATCGATGATGCCTTCCTTAATACCGGTGATGAGAATTTACGTTCAAAATGCGCCTTCATGGTTATAAACAGTGATCTGAGTTCAAAGATTGTCAGTAAAGTGAAACCCTCTGTGGAACTTATGAAATCTTTTGAAGGGACTTATAAAATTGAGAACGGTCCTGAATTGAGAGTGTATCTTGAGAATGACACTCTCAAGGTAGTTCAGGGACAATTCTCTGCTCCGTTAATAGCGACATCAGATAGTGAGTTTTATGTAAAGGAAGCTAATGCCTCTCTTTCGTTCCCAAAAAATGTGGAAACTAACTACTATGAGATGATTGTATACCAAAATGGAGCGGAAATTAAAAGTAAAAAGGCGCGTTAAATTGTACTGCAAGGGTGAACCGTACCAGAATTTATCACGAATAATATTGTTCAAACCGCATTACAAAAAAAATATGACATTATATAAAAATGTTATATTAGATGAATTCGCCGTAATGCCGAATCATTTGCATGGAATAATTATTTTACGGGAACTGGTTTTGCGTTTTTCAGCATCCCGCGTTATTTGCGGGAGCAAACGGTATAGGATGAACGGACGTAATTTTTCATACTGATCCAGTTCATAATACAGAATCCCCTAAACCATCCGGAGGATTTTTATTTTTCAATTTGCAATTTGAAATTTTAAATTCTATGTAGCGGGGCCCGATAAACAGCATCCGCCCAAAAGATCGGCTGATAAATCGGGGTAAAAGGGTCCCGCCAGAAAACGGCGGGATTTCATCCCGTCACACTTCGTGTGCCGGGATTCAAATTCGATTTCAATCATCCTGGTACTACAAGAAAATGAAAACGCCCGGACAAGCCCAAAATTGTAAATTTTAATTTACTACTTTTTTAACATTCGAAATGGACCAAAACCTGGGGTGCAGTACCTTTTCTGCAGACAGGGGATGAGCATAGTATAGGAAAATGCAATTATTACGGTAGAATGCCTTCGCCAGGATATGGATTCTATTGCATTCGACGTTATTGTTATTCAGTGTTATCAGCATTCACTTCATTTAACCAAAACCAGTTTCTTCGTTTCTGTGTATATATTTGCCTGACGGTTACCGTGAGGAGTCGCATCTAGGTTTTGTTGTTCCTCAAGCGTAACTGATAGCTTATAGTAATATACACCGCTTGATAACTTCGACCCACTAAAAGTAACTTCATAATTTCCGGCACTCTTTTTCTCGTTTTGCAGTAGATTTGCAACCTCACGGCCAATGAGATCATACACTTTCAGCGATACGATGCTTTTCTGCGTCAATGAATACGAGATTGTGGTCGATGGATTGAACGGATTTGGATAATTTTGCTGAAGCATAAAGTGATTTGGCAGAGTTTCATTATTACTTACATCTGTAATAAAATTATTAACGATCGCATCTGCAATCGTTGGGAATCCCCAGGTGAGCGAATTTCTATTGAAAAAACCCATGCCATCTGATATTCCAAGATTGCCGTTATCCCAAACAACCGTCGTAATTTTTCTTGATTTGGCTGCTCTGACGAAATAATCAGAATATGCTGTACGGTCTGATGTATTATCCTTGACAAGTGCACCCCATTCACCAATAACCACACCACGGCCTTGATTGACAAATTTATTATAATAAAGGGCCATATCGTTATCGGCTTGAGCCTTATCGGCAGCGCTCCCCCAGGTTGATACTCCCGGGGATTGCAGACAAAATGCAATGGGGGCATAATTATGTATAGATACTATCACCAAACTGTCATTATTAGGAACCACAAATTCATTGAGAGGGGTCCCCCATCCGGCTGCGCTGTAGGGGGGACACATAATAAACCTTATAGCGTTGTTTCCCCCCGAACTTCTCACAGTGTTTACCGCCGCCAGATTAAGTTTATTGACAACATCGCGGCCCTCAGCCGTTCCACCTGTATATTCCTGGGGGGAACCGGCCAATCGTGGTTCATTCAGTGTCTCGAAAATTAAATAATCGCTATAGTATATAAACCTGTTCGCAATTTGTGTCCAAATTGCAACTAGTTCGGCAGTTACTGTGTCTTGTAGAGCATACGTCGGTTTACACCACGATTCTTCGTGATGGAGATTTAAAATAACATACATTTCATTCGTAAGGGCATAATTGACCACTTCTTCAACTCTGTCTAGCCATGCAGTGTCGATTGTATAATCGGGTGCAGGGCCGAGATGGGAATACCAGGTTATTGGAATTCGGATAGTTTTAAAGCCCTTCTGCTTGATCTGGTCGATCATTGCCTGGGTTGCAAGTGGATTTCCCCAACTGGTCTCACTTCCGGGGTGAGCATCCATTGCGTTTCCAAGGTTCCATCCTGCCTCCATATCGGCGGTAACCTGTAAGGTAGTAAGATTGCGCATACCGGTCTGAGCATAAGATGCAGCAATGCACACAAGCATACTGCAAAGGAAATTAGTAATCGTATTTTTAACCACGCCCATTTTCTTGGAACAGAAATTAGAACGGTATGGAAGCAATCTGTTAATGGATTTATTCATAAATAAACTTATATATGGCTGATACTATTTTTATTTTAAATAGTACAATATACTTTAGAATATTGCAATCGCTAAATTATTTAGTATGTCAAAGAGTTCCATTATAAAACGATTGTAATGACAAATGGAAGACTTTGGAATCTGCATGGCCGAACAGTTGATGGCATCGGAATCCACTTTTTCTATTATCAAATCACGTTATCGAATCTCTATATATAGTCGCTTCAACGCTTTGTAAGTTCCCATTAACCTGGTGTATACATAATCTTGAAGTGTTTGGAAAGATATCATTTCGGTCGAAGCGCAAAACATTTCTAGAATTTAATGTCAACCTGGATCTGAAAAGTCGTAGGTTCGTAGCAGGCCTCGGAAATAAAAAGGAGTGTCCGGATTGAATTCGTCTAAATAAGTAGCGGGGTCCCGCTTGATCCCGCAAAGAACCCCGCAAAAAACACGGGGTGCTGAAAAACGCACGCGGGACACTGAAAAACGTGAAAACAGCGGGATTTCGTTCCGCCAACTAACGTTGTCGGAACTCAAGATTTCCCGATAAACAACAATCGGGACAGGCGAACGTGGTCCTTTATTCAAAAACTATGAAAATGAAAAAAAACGGAAAGAATCCTATGGTATCTTTTCAATTCTCAATTCTTCAATCAAAAATCTTACTTTCTTAGTAGCGGGGCCCGATTAAGAAACATCCGCCAAAAAGATCGACGGATAAATCGGGGTAAAAGGGTTCTGCCAAACAACGGCGGGATTTCATCCTGTCGCACTTCGTGTGCCGGAATTCAAATTCGATTTCAATCATCCTGGTACAACGAAAAAATGAAAACGCCCGAACAAGCTCAAAATTGTAAATTTTAAATTGCAAATTTCCAATTATTTGTAGCGGAGGCACGATGTATATTCTAAAGAAAAATAAAATAGGGGGTTGTGAGTTTACTTATTTTATTCCTTGATATTTGTTTTGTATAAGTTTAACATTATTTCAGTATCTTGAATGGCTACTTAATCCTTTATATAAATTCTTTCTACGATCTTAATGCAAAAAAAATAGGAGAATGATATCAGATGTATCAGTATAAAAGCTGTAGATTATTGAATGATCATGTACTAAAAGGCCGTTTTTGGCATAGGGTTTTCTTCTATATTCTAGTTTTGTCGCTGCCTTCAACTGCATTTTCGCAAGTGGATTCTGGATACATCAAAATTAAGACGGATCTGCAGCCATTACTCATCACTGTCGATGATACTACTAATAAAGTTTGGTCTATAAAGTCAGATGATTCACTTAAGTTAAAAAGTGGAAAACAAGAAATTAAAATAATCAATCCATTTATCGCAGAGAGTTACATTCAAAATATGTGTAAATAGTGTAAGTTAATAGAAAATAAAGAAGCGCATCCGTACCTTAGGGTGTCATTATTCACAG
>JAFGLB010000051.1 GCA_016928255.1 Bacteroidota bacterium | reverse complement strand
TATAAAAATATTTAGTCTGAAATTCCAGACGGCAGAAAAATACACGATTATCATCGGTTTCTTAATAGGTTCTTGGATTCTGTATCCGTTTTTCAAGAATATTTTTTTCTTACAGTCGGAATTAAATATTCTGAAAATGCCTTATCAAGAGAGTATTTTGGCTCCCAGCTCCAGTCGCTGCGTGCGGCTGTATCATCAACATCCTCCGGCCAACTGTCAATAATTGCCTGACGCCGATAATCTGAAATAAACTTTATATCAGCACTGTTAAAAGCTTCTTTAAGAATTTTAGAAAATTCCAGTGCTGAAGGATTGAAAGCGCTTATGTTGTAGACAGCGTGCGTCAGCTTTTCGGCCGGAGCGGCTTGAAGTTTCAACAGAGCGGTTATTGCATCCGGCATAGCCATGAAAGGTATGCGTGTGTCTTCACGTACGAAACATTCGTAGTTTTTATTCTTTGCGGACATATGAAGCATTTCGGGAGCAAAATCGCTGGTACCGCCCTTTGGAAGCGTTGCCGCGCTGATAAGACCAGGGAACCGGATTCCCCTAAAATCAATTTGTCCGTTCAGCGGATGTGCGTCCAGCTGGCGGTAATAATTCGCATAATAAGTTCCAAGCTGTTCGCTGTACAATTTATTGATGCCGTACATTGTTCGCGGTGACAGATACTGGTTTTCTTTTATTTTTCCCGCTTTCTTTTTCGTTTCCAAGTCAGGAAGGCCGTATACTGCAATCGAGCTTGGATAAATAAACTTGATTCTTTTTCCCTGTAATCTCGATTGCGTAATCGCTATTTCGAGCAGATTGAGTGTTCCGTCGACATTTACGCGATGGGCAAGCGTCGGCTGGCGTTCTGCCCGCGTAGAGAGAAGTGCGGCAAGATGGTAGATAGTATCGAAATTGTGTTCCGTCGATAGCGTCTCAAGCAGGTGAGGGTCCAGGATATCTCCGGTAACAAGCCGGTGGCATTTGGATTTTACCGCTTCGTCGATTGGTACAAGATCCATTGCGATAATTTGAAATCCGCCGTATTCGGAAAGATAATCTATCAGTCCATGACCGATTTCACCGTTTGCACCGGTAACTAGAATAGTTTTAGCAGACATAAAATTTCGAATTAGTTTAATGTTTACGGTGTACTGCAGGCTTTATATTTTCTGCATTGACAAGTTTCCCCGTTAATTTCTGAGGCGCGTGAATCAGGACCGGCAGGCATTGGGGACAAATGAATATTTCTTCATTGTTATAATGCAGAAGCAAAAGCGGAGTTTCCTGTTCGGTTTGCCTGCAATTCACACAGTATCGTTTTGATTTATGCATATACTTTGTATTTGAAAGCCTGCACTGCTCAATCAGGTGCTATCATGGTTTTACCTCCGGGAGCCGGTATCGATTGAGGCGTTTTAATAGACTGAAATTGATCGATAAGACGCAATGCTTCGTTTAGAAGCTCCTCAAGAGATTTCATTGTTTCGGCTGCCTCGCCGGATTTTGAGATCTTTGGATTTTCACGAAGAAGCTCTACATATAACTTGGCTGCAGCAATTGGATTGCCGATTTTATCGGCAACGGAAAGCGCCATCTCAAGAACAGTCGTTCGTTTTGTCTCTTCTGCAATGCGCTCTTCCAAAGCGCGGAACCGTAATCCGGATCGGATTCGCGCGAATAACTCTTCAATATTGAACGGCTTAACAAGATAATCATCAGCGCCGGCATCCAGGCCCTGCACGATATTCTCAGTGCCCGATCGTCCTGTAAGTAAAATAATAAAACGGCTGCGGTGTAAAGGATCTGCTTTTACCAGCTTGGAAAATTCGATCCCGCTCATACCGGGCATTTCCCAGTCGACTAGAATAATTCCGGGTTGACTTTCTTCCATCTTTCCCCATCCCTTTTTAGAATCGTTCGATGTAACTACATTATATCCGCGCATTTTTAAACCCATTTCCAAAGTGGCAACGAAGTTGACATCGTCGTCGATTAGCAGCAATGTGTCTGACATTACTTTTACCCCTCTTTAACAGATGCAAAATTGTAAGAAGAAAATTATTACCCGAATAAATATATCATTTATTCTAAAATAAATTTACATCAACGGCAATACAAATACGGCAACTTCGGTTCGTTCTTTCCAGCCGATGCGTTCATAAAACCCCCGCCGGTATGATTCCCTCGTCCGGCTGTTGATAAGGGACAGGCGCGAACAGCCTCGCTTTTTGGCCTCTTTTTTGATTTGTTCCAGCAATGCTGAGCCTATACCCTGCCCCCGCACATTTGCCGAAATAAACAATTCGGATATATACCCTTCAGGGCCGGTTAGAAATAAATACGGCAAAAAATGCACAGAACAATATCCGACTATCATATTGGATTCATCTTCTGCGACCAATATGCTGTGACTGTTGTCTGAAAGGCACAACGATATATGCCGGCGAACACGCTCCGCTGTTTTTCGTAAAGATTCGGATTGCAGGTTCTCAAACCAGCCCATATCACGTATGATCACGGCAATCTTTTCAGCATCCCGTAAAAGGACGCTTCTTATGAGTATTGACATGTTTTACTCCATAAAAAAAAACAGGGTACCTATTCAGGTACCCTGCATCAGATTTGTCCGCCGGTTCTACTTTTTCACAGGCAGAATACCGCCGGCCAGTTCGCCAATAACATTCACGAGTTCAGCATTGGCAGGAACAACAATTTTTGCGTTCTTTTCGAGCGATCGCTGCACGGTCTCGAGCCGTTTTAAAAGCTGGGCATTTCCGATAAAAAACTTGTTTGCAGCTTCATTGACCAAACGTATGGCCTCTGCTTCTCCTTCCGCCGCAAGTATCCGGGCCTGGCGTATGCCCTCTGCTTCTTTAATTGCAGCACGTTTTTTCCCGTCCGCTTCAGTTTCGGCGGCTGTCGCATAATCAACAGCAGCAATTTTTTCGTTTTCGGCTTTAACTATCTTGTTCATTGTTTCCTGAACATCTTTCGGCGGGTCAATCTGTTTTAATTCTGCCCTGACAATATCGATACCCCAATTCATTGTTTCTTTGATCAGGATTTTTATCAATTCTTCATTAATACGCCCGCGTTCACTGTTCGCGGATTTCAGCGTCATTGTGCCGATAATGTTTCTTAAAGTCGTGCGTGCAAGATTTACGATCTGGTAATTGACGTTGCTGACATTATACTGCGAATTTTTAACGTTCTGCTCGTCGGCCTTCACCTTAAAATATACCTGTGCATCCACTACGGCATTTAAATTATCGTTGGTAATAATTTCCTGCGGTTCTGCATCAACCATTTGTTCTGTGATATTTACCTGATACATTTTGTCTATTATCGGAATGATCCAATTAAATCCGGCATTTGCAAAGCGGTTGTACTTACCCAGCCGTTCTACCAATCCGCGATGCGTGGGCCGTACTATTCTGATCCCTATCAGAAAAATAAAGATTATAATGATGCCGATTATTATCCATGTCGAATTGATTGCTAATCCAGCGTCCTCCATAGTGTTCTCCTGATTTAGTAAATATTTGATTTATTATTAGACAGCATTTTATTTGACGTACTCTTCTGCAAAATATTTTGAAGATAATGATTCGCCTGTGGCTTTCTCAATTAAAACATCCCAGCGCAATTCTGCTCCGGGTGAAAAGATTTTTTCTCTTAGAAATCTGCCGACTTCGGGTCTGTTGGCAAAACATACTTCACTTGCATCTTCCTGATTTAAAATATTTTTTGCTATATACGACTGAAGTTGAGATGCCATTAATTCGCCCAGCTCGTAATTATGGTAATAAGCGGGAGACTGTGATAGGTGTATTTTTGCAGCCCAGTCCGGTGCATTGCGTCCCTCGGGAGGAGTGATCATCTGGTATTCTTCGACAAGATCCCACCAAAGCTTGTTTAAATTCTGGTCCGGATTTTCATACATTGATTTTTCAAAACGCATCATAACCTGTGTCCACCTGGAAAAAATCAGTGCCTGCATCCGGCGGTTTTCACGGCCCTCTTTGCGGATTATTTCTTTTTCCTTCTGGCTGATTCCCGCCATTTCAACCAGCCAATCGGCATTGTTGACCTGCCGTTCCATCAACATTGCGATAGCTTCGGTAGTAAAAATATGCGATTCTATTCTGAGAATAAACGGCAGATCGCGGCGGACATTGAGGCTGTATACTCCATGTCCGAGTTCATGAAGCATGGTCGACATCCAGTTTTTGTTATCCACTATGCTTTGCATGGTACGCACATCTCCAAGTCTGTCTATATCGGTGCTGAATGCATGCTGGTATTTGCCTTCTCTTCCGTATAAATCGCTTTTTTTCAAAATTTCATCGACTGGCAGGCCGATGCCGTTGTAAAACACACCTGCCAGCTTCTCGATGCTCTTTCCTTTGAAATACTTATCCATATCAATAGTGCCGGTATTCGGCGCTTCCTGGAAAAATCTATCTTCATAGTGCCAGGGTCTTAGATCTCCGGGCAGTATTCCGTATTTTTTTGAAAGCTTTGCATCAATTTCACTCTTGAGCTTTTTATACGGTTCGTCTGTCAGTGTCTTCAGCTCATCAAATATTGCTGTTATTTCCCCGGCGCTTTGTTCGGACGAGATGAGCGACATTTCATAATAATTGCTGAATCCCAGTTCACGGGCAGCTTCGTTGCGCAGTTTGACCAGTTCGATAACATCATCTGCTACGAGCCCGCCGACTTCTTTGCTTGCCTCCCATGCTTTTCTTCTTTTAAAATATTCTCAATGTCATTATCGCTTAACTCTTTGCTTTCTAAAATGGGGCGGAATACGTTGAATTTATTTTGTACAGCAGCGGATTTATCGGCTATTTTTTTAATTATGGTTGAATCATTCTGGTTGACAATATAATCGTTGTAAAACAGGATCAACTGGCGCATAAGAAGTGTATCTTTAATGTTGCCGGTTTCTTTCCATTTCTTCAACTGTTCGAATTCCTTTTTATTGGAGTAAATTGTATTGACTTCAAACTCGAGTGCGGCCTGCTCATCATAATACTTTTTTTCTCCTGTTGCAGCCGCATTCCAGTATGCCAGGTTTAATGCTTTAAGCTTCGGTTCGATAATCCTGATATGATTGTCAATAAAAGAACGCAGATCCTGTTCGTCATTTCTGATCGAACAGCACATCAATAAAAAAATTGAAAACAAGGGAAGAAGTGAAATGAAAGGTTTCATAATGACTCCTGTTTACGGGTTTAGAATATCAGATATTCTAATCTATTGAGAGTAAGAATGAAGCGCAAGTGAATATTTCTGAATCTAATATGCGGAACAGCCTGTTTTATTAAAGAAGAATATTATAGCTAAAAAGCAAAAGTTTGTATACTTGATGCCGATAATGTTTTTTATTTTTTCCTAAATCAGGATTCCGGACGAATTACTTTAAAAACTCGTGTAAATTTTTCTAAACAGCAATTAATGTATATATATAGGATAGTATTTAAAAATATGCGGGCATTAGATACGCATTTTTTAGTGTTTATTCTTCAAACACAAAATATTTTCACCTTGACTATATTTTTGTTGTACACTATTTTGAAGAATAATATTAGCCGGTAATGACTATGTTACTTAAACTTCCTGATATTATTGGGATTTTTGCTTTTATTCAGCTTATATTTTTGGCAGTTGTTGCCTTTAATTATAAAAAAGGTAAACAGCCGAGTAACCGCATACTTGCCGGATTTATGGTGTCAAATGCCCTTCTGATAGGATCCTTTTTAGCGTCGCGTTCGGGATGGATTTCTCACGAAAGGAATTTGCTGCTATACTGTTTTTTGCATCCTTCTTATTTGCTTTTAATGCCATTTATGTTTTTGTATTTAAGCTCTCTATGCTACGAAGATTTTCGATTCAAGAAGAAATACCTACTCCATTTTGTGCCGTTTATTGCAATGTTTTTATTCCTTTTAGTCCTTTACACCATAATTGGCGGGGCCGAAAAAAGCAATTTGGATTATCAACAATTGGCCGGCATCGATTACTGGTCATATAAAATACTATTGCATGTACAAATAGCTTCGTATCTGTTTGCATCGGGATGCCTGTTAATAAATTATAGAAAGAGGCTTAAAGATATCTATTCTTCTATTGAAAAGATTGACTTGTCATGGTGCAATCTTCTGCTTGCAGGGATTGCGGCGATGTGGATTATCGATATTCTTAACTGGATACTTTTCTCTTTTCAAGTGATTACTGTTGATGAACGAAAATATTTTTTAGTCTCATCTCTGCTGATAAATTTAAGCTTTACACTGGCAGTCGTTTACATGGGATTAATTCGGACAGAAGGATTCTCCGGAATCAGCATGCCTGTAAGATATGCCGGGTATTTGATGAAGCCCGAGGAATGCGAAGCGATAATTAAAAAACTGAACGAGCTTATGAAAAGGGAAAAACCCCATCTCCTTCCGTCATTAACGATAGAAGAATTATCAAAGAGAATAAATGTGCCTGTGAAAAAAATATCCCAGGCCATAAATACATATTTTAATAAGAATTTTTTCGAATATATTAATTCTTATAGAATAGAAACGGTAAAAGAACGTATGCTCGATACCGATTATAAAAACCATAAATTGTTATCATTGGCTTTTGATTCCGGCTTTAATTCAAAGTCGGTTTTTAACGCAGCGTTTAAGAAGCATACTGGATTAACACCTAAAGAATTCAAACGCCTCCAGTCGTCCGAACAAACCGGCCATAAGTAAATTTATTAGATATCCGTGTCCTAAATCAGGATTCCGGACGATTTCCCTGCTCGCCTTATGTATATTAACAGGGAAAAAAGGAGGATTTATGTCATCTTATACAAAATTATTGTTGGCAATGATAATTAGTTCCGGTTCTGCTTTTTCACAGGCTGATAAAATCTATGTTCCGACAAATCGGGCAACGATACAAGCAGGGATAGATGCATCATCCGATGGTGATACCGTTGTAGTATTGCCGGGTAGATATATGGAGAATATCAGGTTTAAAGGCAAGAAAATCATATTAACAAGCAGGTTCTATGAACAGGGAGATGTTTCATTTATTTCATCGACTATTATCGACGGCAGTACTCCGTCTAATCCCGACTCGGCAAGCGTCGTATTAATGGTCAATGGTGAAGATTCGACAACTGTGCTTCAGGGATTTACCGTTACCGGGGGTTCCGGCACAAACTGGATGGATGAGCATGGATCCGGACTTTACCGGGAAGGGGGAGGAATTCTTACCGCCTATTCTTCTCCGACAATTAAAAATAATATTATTATTAATAATATTATCCCAAAGATTGCCGTGGTTAACAGTACCGGTGGGGGCGGAATACGCGCCGGCGACGGAAATTCAAAAATTCTGAATAATATCATAAGCGGCAATAACGCAAGGTATGGAGCCGGGATTGTTTTGAATTATACCGGAGCATTATTACGGAATAATATTATTACTAAAAATTCCGGAGGTCAAGATTTCGGAGGGGGAGCTTTATGGATGAATCATAACGGTCCTGCAGGGAAGATTATTGAAAATAATACGTTTGCATGGAACAATGTTCAAGCTGTTTATGTGTGGGACGGCTCATCAGTAATTCGTAATTGCATTTTTTGGAGAGACAGTACAACTTCTGCTGCTCAGATTGCCGTAAGAAGCGGAGGCCCGGCTGTTACTTACAGCAATATACAGGGGGGATGGCCGGGTGAGGGCAATATTTCGAGCTATCCGCAATTTTCCGACAGCTCCTGCCATTTAGTGTCAGGTTCACCCTGCGTCGATGCAGGTGATTCTACAGCTGTTTATAACGATCTGGAAGATATCCAATTGCCCGGATCTGCTCTCTGGCCTTCATGCGGTTCATTGAGAAACGATATGGGTGCGTACGGCGGTCCGGGTGCCTCTGAATTTCCGTATTTCGGGAATCCAACCGATGTAAAATCACAGGACAATATTCTTCCCGGCACTATTATTCTGCGCCAGAATTATCCCAATCCGTTTAATCCGAGAACAGTGATAAGTTACAAGTTGACAGTGAACAGTAAAGTTGTTTTAAAAATATACGATTTGCTCGGACGAGAGATCATAACATTGGCGGAAGAAGTAAAATATCCCGGCGAACACAGCGTTGAATGGAATGCTCAGGACTATCCAAGCGGTGTATATTATTATCGTCTGTCCGTTGTACCAGCGACACAGCAAAACCGCGTTTCGGCATATAGTAGGAACGGGCAGTCGGGAATATTTACAGAGACAAAGAAATTAGTTTTATTGAAATAGATGAATGCTTTAATGATTCTTTTTATGATGCAGCATGAAATCAAAAATGCAGAGTAATACTCTGCACTGTTTGCTTATTTGAATTTAGACAGAGTGGGAGCCAATTGATTTCAGCGAATGATTATTCGTGGTCTGGCCGGCTGGATTTCAATAGGCCGGGAAACCTGGTTTATCACACAAATAAAACAAATTTAATTGATATACGGATAGAAATTAATGGATATGCGTCCCGGGAAAATCAGCCGGCAGCAATATATTGATTAATATTCTGCAGCTTTAGCTTTTATCAATTCCCAAAGACCGGCAATGTGTCTTTCAGTTGTAGCAAGATTGCCGATTGCTACACGTATTGTGTATTTTCCGTGCAATTTTGTGTGAGAAAGAAAAGCTTTTCCGGTTGCGTTGACATTGTCGATTATTCCCGAGTTTATCTGCTCAAGCTTCAATTCATCTGATATTCCTTCCGGATGGAAGCGGAAGCAAACCACACTTAAAGGAACCGGCGCGAGAAGCTCGAAGCTTTTTTCTCTGGAAATCCAGCCCGCCAATATTCCTGCCAGTCTGCAATGCTCGCGAAGGTGAGTAATAATTCCGTCGACGCCGAAATTACGGATAACAAACCAGAGTTTTAACGACCTGAAACGACGGCCTAATTGTACTCCCCAATCCATATAATTATTCACAGTTCCTTCCGAAGTTGTAAGGTAATCCGGCACCAGGCTGAATGCCTGTTTCAGTGTATCGGCATGCCGTGTATAAAGTGCACTGCAGTCGATCGGAGTGAAAAGCCATTTATGCGGATTTGTTACAAAAGAATCTGCCCTGTCGCAGCCGTTAATAACGTAGCGCATTTCCGGAACAATTGCCGCTATCCCGCCGTATGCGGCATCAACATGCAGCCACATATGTTCCCTTTGACAAATATCTGCAATTGCCGGGACCGGATCTATGCTTGTGCTGGATGTTGTTCCGACTGTTGCGACAACTGCAAAAGGCAGCCATCCATCTTTCTTATCTTCCTCGACTGCAGCTGAAAGAGCGGCAATATCCATTTTATATTCGCGGTCGGATCTGATCTTTCGCACGCCGTCCTGCCCGATGCCCAGAACAATAGCGGCTTTTTCGACAGACGAATGTGTTTGATCCGAGCAGTATAATCTGAGTTTTGGAATATCAGAACGTCCCGCCAGTCCTTTCTCGCGAACGCGCTTATGGATTGCTTCACGCGCGGCTGACAGAGCGACGAGATTCGATGCCGATCCGCAATCTGTAATAACACCTTTAAAATCCGAAGGCAAGCCGAGCATTTGCCTGAGCCAATCCAGAACCACTTCCTCAAGCTCTGTAGCTGACGGTGAAGTCCGCCACAGCATTCCGTTTACATTCAGGGCAGAACTCAGCATTTCGCCGAGTATTCCTGGAGCGGATCCGGTAATCGAAAAGTACGCGTGAAAATTCGGATGATTCCAGTGCGTAATTCCGGGCAAGATGATACGGTTGAAATCTTCAAGAATTGCATCCATGTTTTCGGAGGAAACAGGCGGAGAATCGGGCAGTTGTTTTCTAATATCACCGGGTTTCAGGTTCGGATATACCGGGTACTTATCAATATCCTTCAGATAGTCTGCGATCCAATCGACAACTTTTTTACCGTACGTGCGTAACTCTTCCGGATCCATTCTGTGATTATTTTTATTTTCCATATTTTAATTCTTTTCAATAATATCAAATTTATGGCATTAAAAATTA
>JAFGLB010000050.1 GCA_016928255.1 Bacteroidota bacterium | reverse complement strand
CCTTTTTACTTCTTCATAAGCCGCGTGCATAGATGTTGTTTCGTAATCAACAAGATTGATCGAGACCTGAGATATTTTATAGCGTTCTAAATAAACTCCTATCGCTTTTACTGCTTTGAGGGTGCCGGGAATTCTGATCACCTCATCTTTTTCGTTTTTCAGAGTATTGCCGAACTCGTCTTTTCTCGGTCTGCCGATTTCGCGTATCCGCAGAGCAATTTCCTGTGCATGGCGATCGTTGATCGTATTCAGATTGACATTATATGCTATCAGGATTTTCCGTGCGCCCGTAACAGTAGCGCCGGATTTTGCATTGAATACAGCACCGCCAAAATCCGGTTTCCATTCCGGATCCTTAAGCTTCTCTTCCAATCCCTCGTATTCGCCTTTACGAATATCCGAAAGATTTTTCCTCTGAGGCGAGCGGGCGGCGTATTCGTATAAAAATACCGGGATGTTCAATTCACCTGCAATCCGTTCGCCGAATTTCTCAGAAATTTTAACACAATCGTCCATCGTAATATTACTGATGGGTACGAACGGTACGACATCTGCGGCGCCTATTCGCGGATGCTCGCCTTTGTGCTGTGCCATATCGATGCGTTCGGATGCGGTTTTTACTGCCTGAAATGCCGCTTCGGCAACGGCATCCGGTTCGCCGGCGAATGTCACGACGGTGCGGTTGTAATCCTCGTCAGGCTCCACACCGAGCAAATGCACTCCGGACACATTATTAATACTCCCGCCGATTGCATCGAGTGTTTCTTTATTTCTTCCTTCGCTGAAGTTAGGGACGCATTCTACCAATTGCCGCATAGAGTACCTTTTAATTTTCAGAAATCCAGATAAGTTCCGTGTTTAATAACTTTCGCAACATGGTCGACGCCGTAATGATAAATAAGATACTGATAATTCGGTACATTGAATAAAACAATGTCGGCCTGTTTCCCGATTTCAATACTGCCGTGTGTTTTTGAGAGCCCGAGAGCAGCTGCACCGTTAATGGTTGCTGCGCTTATTGCTTCTTCAGGTGTAAGCTGCATTTGTGTACAGGCAATTGTCATCATTAAAGGTATTGAGTATGACATGCATGAGCCCGGATTAAAATTCGATGCGATTGCCAGAGGAACTCCGGCATCGATTATCTTCCTTGCGGGGGCATACCCGGAATTTAAAAAGAATGAAGTACCCGGAAGTATTGCTGCGACTGTTCCTGACTGTTTTAACGCCGAGATTCCTGCATCATCAATTTTTTCGAGATGATCTGCCGATACTGCGTTCATTTCGGCTGCAAGTATTGAAGCTCCCATTTGCGAGAGCTGATCGGCATGGATTTTAATTCCAAACCCATGCGATTTGGCAGTTTCGAATATTTTTCTGCATTGATCGACTGAAAAAAATCCCTGCTCGCAAAATGCATCGCAGTATTTTGCTAATTTATGATTTGAGATGTAGGGAATCTGGCGTTTGCAGATAAAATCAATGTAACTGTCTGTATTGTCCCTGAATTCATCCGGTATTGCATGTGCACCCAGGAATGTAGGCACGATACTCATCAAACTTTCATCAGCAAGTTCATTTATTACGTGCAGAATTTTGTTTTCAGTTTCTTCGTCAAGGCCGTAGCCGGATTTTATTTCCGTAGTTGTTGTCCCGTGTTTCAGCATCGAATTAAGATACCGGTCTGCGGTTTTTTTTAATTCTTTTTTTGTAATTTCCCTGGTTGCACGCACGGTGCTCATAATTCCGCCTCCCGCTTCGGCGATTTCACGGTATGATTTTCCCTCTGCGCGCAAAGCGAATTCGTTCTCACGGCTTCCGGCAAAAACCGAATGAGTGTGCGAATCAACAAATCCCGGAAGAGCTATTAATTCTGACGCATCGATAATATCGATTGAATCATCCGGTTCCTGTGACAGTTTATTACTCTGCCCGATCCATGAAAAAAGTCCGTCCTGAATCATGACAGTTGCATCTTCAATAATTCCGAGTTCCCGCATTTCTTTGCCGGATTTAGACGGTTTGCCCCCGGAATTTACAGTAATCAGCTGTTTTATGTTCTTTATAAACAAATTCATAGGTAGTCACAGGTTTACTCAGAGGGCAAGTAACGAAGAATATGCTTCGGAAGCAAGTTTGGAGTTAAGCTGCAATTTCTATTCATTTTATTCCGGACATAGGTAAACGTAAGCCGAATTTAGCGGCGTTTTCAATTGCGCGTTTATAACCGGCATCGGCGTGGCGGATTATCCCCAATCCGGGATCGTAAGTTAATACTCTTTGCAGACGTGTTTCGGCTTCTTTTGTGCCGTCTGCAACTACGACCATTCCGGCATGTATAGATAATCCAATTCCGACTCCGCCGCCGTGGTGAACGCTGACCCAGCTTGCTCCGCCTGAGGCGTTTAACAAGGCATTAAGAATCGGCCAATCGGCAATCGCATCGCTTCCGTCAAGCATTTTTTCGGTTTCCCGGTTTGGTGATGCTACACTCCCGCAGTCGAGATGATCACGGCCGATTACGAGCGGGCCGCTTACTTCGCCGCGTGCAACAAGGTTATTAAAAATCACGCCCATTTTTGCGCGTTCGCCGTATCCAAGCCAGCAAATTCGTGCCGGCAATCCCTGAAAGTCGACTTCATCCTGGGCCTTTTTTATCCAGTTGCATAATTGTTTATTTTTTGGGAATGTTTCAAGTATTGCACGGTCGGTGCGGTAGATATCTTCCGGATCGCCGGAAAGCGCTGCCCACCTGAATGGACCCTTGCCGTCGCAAAACAACGGACGTATGTATTCCGGTACAAAACCGGGAATATCGAATGCTCTTTTCACTCCGTTTTCAAATGCCTGTCCTCTTATGTTGTTGCCGTAATCGAAAACAACGGCTCCTTTTTGTTTAAGTTTCAGAAGGCCTTTTACATGTTCGCTGATTGACTTCCTTGAGAGCATCATATATTTTTTCGGATCCTTTTTACGCAGCGAGAGAGCCTGGGCATACGGAATTCCGGCAGGTACGTATCCGTTGAGTGTATCATGTGCAGATGTCTGGTCGGTAACAATATCCGGCAGTATTTTTCCGGCAGCAATTTTCGGGATTATTTCTGCTGCGTTTCCGAGCAGTGCGACGGAGATCGGCAGTTTTTTTTCTTTTGCCGCGCATACCTGTGCCAGCGCATCGTCGAGATTATTCGTCATCGTATCGAGATAACTTGTTTCGAGGCGGCGTTTTATCCGCTGCAGGTCAACTTCAACGACGAGGCATGCGGCTCCGTTCATTGTTGCAGCCAGGGGCTGTGCGCCGCCCATCCCGCCAAGGCCGGCAGTGAGCAGAAATTTTCCTGAAAGACTTCCGTGAAAATGTTTTGCTGCAGCGGCAGAAAATGTTTCGTACGTTCCTTGCAGTATCCCCTGTGTACCGATATAAATCCAGCTTCCCGCTGTCATCTGTCCGTACATTGTCAGGCCGAGACCCTCCAGCCTGCGAAATTCGTCCCATGTTGCCCATTTCGGCACCAGCATGGAATTACTGATCAGCACTCTCGGCGCGTTTTCGTGAGTCTTGAATATTCCGACAGGCTTACCGGATTGCACCAGCAATGTTTCATCATTTTCCAGGCTTTTAAGACTGCTTACTATGGCATTATAGCACTGCCAGTTTCGCGCGGCTTTCCCTGTCCCTCCGTAAACAATTAATTCCTGAGGTTTTTCTGCTACATCCGGATCAAGATTGTTCATCAGCATGCGCAATGCGGCTTCCTGAATCCAGCCTTTGCAGTTAAGCTGTCTGCCATGCGGAGAATGAATACTGCGAAATGCTTTTTTCATAAATGCCTCAGTTAATTAAACGAACTATGCTGTTTTAAAGTTTATACCCGATTTTGCGCAGAAAATCTCTTCTCCATTTTATGTCTTCTTCCGTTTCGATTCCCTTGGTTTTAATGCCGTCGATAACGCCAAGTATACCGCGGCCCTGATCGGTTTCTGCGACAACAACTTCAACGGCATTTGCTGTTGCACAATAAATCGAACAGACTTCCGGTATATTTTTTATGGTATTCAGAATATTGACCGGGAACCCGTTTTCCATAAATAATATAAAGCTGTGCCCGCAGGAAAGCGCCAATGCATTTTTTTTCGCCATTTCGATGAGCTTGTCGTCATTGCCTATCCAGCGCACAAGCGCCTTTCCGGATGATTCACAAAAACCCAATCCGAATTTAATCTGTGTATTCGACTGAACAATGGCTTCATAAATATCTTCCACTGTCTTAATAAAATGCGATTGGCCTAATATAAAATTTGTATCATCGGGCTTTTCGATTTTTACTACTTTCAGTTCCATTTGATGATCCTTTCCATTTAGATTTCCGATTTCCTTCTAGATTTCCTCTTTCTAGATTTCCGATTTCTTTCTGAGTTTATACAAAGAGAGAAATCGGAAATCTTACACCTTGGCATGTGTCAGTTGTTTTAATATTCCGATTCCCGGATAAATTGATTCAGGGATTTCTACAAGAGCCAGACTGCATTTTTTCATTTCGATATTTGCTTTTTCGTTCCCTCCGATAAGCAGTGAAATGGTCTCTGAAAGAAAAGGTTCATGACCTACAAGCAGTACGGATTCGACATCCAGCTCGGTTATTTGTTTGAATAACTGATGCGGATTTGTACCGTTTACGAGATAATCGGTTTTTTCCATGCGCGGTGCATTGATGAATGCCTGAATATCTGCCCCGGTTTCACATGCACGTATTAACGGACTAGTAAGTATCGTATTAATGCAGGTGCCGGACTGTTGAAGGAATTTTCCAACCGATTCCGCCTGCTTATGTCCAAGATCGGTCAGCGGGCGCTCGCTGTCGTGATAATTGTGGTCAGAAGAAGCATCGCCATGTCGCAGGAAATATATCAGCATAATATGTTGCCGATTTTGTGGATTCTGCGTTTATATGCAAAGAACGCCGGAGCAAAACGGCTATTCTTTTGTTAAATTATACTGCTGTATTTTCGTATACAGCGTTTTAAGGCTGATGTTGAGTATTTGCGCGGCTGTGTTTTTATTCCAACCGACAATCCTGAGAACACCGGCAATATGAGCTTTTTCTATTTCGCGTATTGGAACGGCGGTTCCTATCTGAGGACCGCCTCCCGGTATTCCGGCATCCTTCACCAGCGAAGGCCTCCTGCCGATCGGCAGGGAGATGTCTTCTATTCGAATCAGGTTGTCTTTACACAGTATACTGGCGCGTTCAATAACATTCTCCAATTCACGAACATTTCCGGGCCAGTCGTACTTAATAAGCAGTTCCAATGCCTTTGGTTCCATCATTTTAATTTCGCGCGGATGAACCCTGCTTTTCAAAAAATAATCGACCAGGAGAGGAATATCTTCTGCCCGTTCGCGAAGCGACGGTACGGATAACGTAATAACATTGATCCTGTACATTAAATCCTCGCGGAATTTTCCGGTAAGAATCTCATCATGCAGATTTTTATTCGTGGCGGAAATAACTCTTACATCCGATTTGAGGACTTTATTGCCGCCGACACGCCTGTACTCCCCGGTCTGAAGAAAACGAAGAAGTTTCGGCTGAATCATTAAACTTATCTCGCCGATTTCATCGAGGAATAAAGTGCCCCCGTTCGCAATCTCCACAATGCCCTGTTTCATCGAGTGTGCATCAGTAAATGCGCCTTTTTCATGTCCGAACAATTCGCTTTCCAGAAGATTTTCAGGGATTGAAGCACAGTTTAAAGCTACAAACTGCATATCCTTACGATAACTGTTTCTGTGAAGAAAGTTGGCAATTAGTTCTTTACCTGTACCGCTTGCACCCTGTATCAGCACGGGTGAATCTGTCGGTGCAACTTTCGCGGTTATGTTGAGCAGTTCCAGCATTACTTTACTCTCGCCGATTATGTTGTCGGCAAATGTGTGGCGTGCAAGTTCTGTCTTCAGAACTTTATTTTCGATGCTGAGCCGCTTCCGTTCAACCGCCCGTTCAATGACCGCTACAAGCTCAGTGCTGCCATACGGTTTTGTGACGTAATCGTACGCGCCCAGCTGCATGCATTCAACTGCAATTTTTACATCATGAACGCCGGTAAGCATAATAACCTGGGTATCGTAGGAATGTTCGCGGATGAATTTCAGAACCTCGACTCCGTCAACCCGGGGAAGCTTAACGTCAAGCAGAACGAGATCGAATGTCCTCTGCTGAAGAGCATTAATTGCTACAACTCCGTCTTTTGCCGTTTCAACCTTGTAGCCGCTCTGGTCAAGCATGGTCTCAAGTACCTGAAGAAATGTCTCTTCATCATCTACGGCAAGTATGGAAATAGATTCTGGTTTCATATGAGTTTAATAATAAGAATATCGTTATCGAATCGGAAGAGCGAAAAAGAAAGTGGTGCCTTTGTCGATTTCCGATTCCACCCAAATTTTTCCGTTATGAGCTTCTATAATTCGCTGAGATACGATTAATCCAAGTCCTGTTGATTTTTCCTCTTTAGATTTACCGGAAATCAAATCGCGGTAACGGTCGAATATCAACGGCAGTTTTTCTTTAGGTATTCCCGGGCCGCTGTTAAAAACCGAGACTACCTCATGATCCGCAGGCTGCTGGCCTTCTTCGAGTATTATTGCAGCTTTTCGTACCTGTATGGAAATTGTGCCCTGCTGAGGAGTATGCTGAACGGCATTGCTTAAAAAATTATGAAGTACCTGATCTATTTTTTCGGAGTCGTACTCCAGCGGGGCCAAATCAGGTTCCAGATGTAATTCGAGTTTGATTTTACTTGACTGTATGGGAACATTGAATTCATGCACGGCATTTTGAACCGTTGTTCCCAGGTTGCCTATACCTTTGTTGAGTCTTACTCTTCCTCCCTCGAGTTTTGTCAGATCCATCATATCGGTAAGAAGACCTATCACCTTATCGATAGATGCCGTCATGTAGCCGAGCAATTCTTTCTGATGGTCGCCGAGAGATCCTGCCATTCCTTTTAAAAGATAACCGATGCTCTGACGAAGTCCGGCAATTGGATTATGAAGATCAAAAAGCAGCCGGGCGGTATGCTCTGTCTGCAGCCGCCGGATACGGTCTTCTGCATCACGCGCCTGGATAATATTTTTAAGCTGCGGAACAAGCTGGTCCATGTCTATCGGCTTGGTAAGATACTCTTTAGCCCCGAGCTTCATCGCCTCTACGGCCATGCTTACATCGCTCATCCCTGTCATCATTACAATTTCAGTTTGCGCGGAGTTCTTTTTTACGTAACGAAGGACTTCCAATCCGTTTGCTCCCGGCATTTTTATGTCAAGCAAAGCGATATCGTAATCCTTTGACTGAGTCTTTTTTATTGCTCCCAAGCCGTCATCAGCTTCTTCTACCTCAAATCCTTCATCCCTCAGCCATGCAGCAATCGTCGAACGCAGGCCGTCTTCATCATCAGCTATCAGGACTTGTATTTTATCTTCATCCATAAATTACCGCTTAAATAGGTATCTAAAAAGCATTGCCGGCTGCTGCCGGAATGGCCGGCAAAATCGGTCTTTTTTACGTTTTATACCGCTCGTGATTATAAACAGATTCACCTGAAAAGTCAATTGCTTTCTCCTCATTTTTGATTTGAAAGAAGTGTTGAATTTGACGATACTCACTGCTACATTAGACCATAAATTTCAATAACACATACGGTTTTGTTATGAAAACCCATATCCTCGACGGCAGCCGTCTGACTATCCCCCAGATATATGAAATTGCAGGCAAAAAAGCCCATGCAAAGTTAAATCAATCTGCAAGGCAAAAAATTAACCGGACAAGAAGACTTGTCGATCAATGGGTTGCGGACGGTGAAACAATCTATGGCGTCACTACCGGTTTTGGCGAGTTTTCCAATATTCGTGTAAAGAAAGAAGATATCGGGCAGCTGCAGGAAAACCTGATTTTTAGTCACGCCGCAGGCGCCGGGGATATACTGCCTTCGGAAATCGTACGCGCAATGATGATACTGCGGATTAATGCACTGGCCAAAGGATATTCCGGAATTCGGCTTTCAACTGTGGAATTATTATTAAAGATGCTTAACAAGGGAATCATTCCCGCAATTCCCTCGCAGGGATCGGTCGGCGCCAGCGGAGATCTGGTACAGCTTGCACACCTGGTGCTGGCAATGATGGGAAAAGGTAAAGTAATTGAGAAAAGTAAAAAAGGGAAAGTGATAAATGCCGCAGCAGCATTGCGGCAGAATAGACTACGACCTGTAAAGCTGACGGCGAAAGAAGGCCTTGCGCTGATTAATGGGACGCAGATGATGACGGCATATGCAGCGCTGGCGGTATACCGGGCAAAACAATTGGCAAAAATTGCGGATATTGCTTCTGCTGTCAGTGTCGAGACTCTGCGTGGAAGCGATACGGCATACGACGAGCGGATTCATCAGCTTCGTCCGTATAAAGGCCAGATCGATACTGCAAAGAATATGCGGAGACTCATGAAGAACAGCAGACTTCGTGAATCACATCGGTACGGCGATCCCAGAGTACAGGATGCATATTCGATCAGATGTATTCCTCAAGTGCATGGTGCTTCACGCGATGCAATCGATTACGTTTACGATAAAGTCTCTATTGAAATAAATTCTGTAAATGATAATCCGCTTATTTTTCCGGAAGACGGAATTCATCTTGAGGGCGGAAATTTTCATGGTCAGCCGATGGCCTTTGCCTTGGATTTTCTTGCTATTGCACTGTCCGAGCTAGCAAATATTTCGGAACGGCGAATTGAGCGCCTTGTAAACGGATCGCTCAGCGGATTGCCGAGATTTCTTACCGAACATGGAGGACTAAATTCCGGTTTGATGATTGCACAGTATACTGCTGCATCGCTTGTTTCGGAGAATAAAGTTCTTGCCCATCCTGCGAGTGTGGATTCAATTCCGACATCAGCCAATCAGGAAGATCATAACAGTATGGGATCCATCAGTGCACAAAAAGCCTGGCGTGTGCTGAAAAATACGCAGACTGTCCTGGCTATCGAATTGCTGTGTTCTTGCCAGGGGATGGATTTTGCGCGTATGCTGAATCGTAAAAATCCGCTGAGATCTGGCGATGGAACCGAGACTGCATATAGGTTTGTTAGGAATCATATAAGTCATCTTAATCGTGATAGAATTCTGTATGAGGATATCCAAAAGGCGCTCAAGCTGGTCGAGAATGGAAGCATTATCGATGCAGTCGAGAAAAAAATCGGGCATCTTGATTGACAGATTTTTAATGTAGTATTAACTCGGAAAAGCTATGAGATTTGAAAAAGAATTTATTCGAACTCTGCCGAAAGTGCTTCTTCATGATCACCTCGACGGCGGAGTGCGCCCGCAGACAATAATTGAATTGGCGAAAGAACAAAAATATAATTTACTGCCTGTGAACAATCCGGAAGAACTGGCAAAATGGTTCCAGCGCGGCGCCGTAAGAGGCAGCCTTCCGCTTTTTCTGGAGGGATTTCAACATACGTGCGGGCTTATGCAGAACGAAGAAGCCCTGGAACGGGTCGCATACGAAATGCTTGAAGATATGAAAAAAGACGGCGTAGTGTATGTTGAAACACGCTTTGCTCCGGTGTTTCATCGGAATAATGAAATGAATGCATATAAAGCGGTACAGGCAGTACTGCGCGGTCTGGAGCGGGGCAAAAAGGACTTCGGTGTTCATTACGGCGTTATTATTTGCGCGATGCGGCAGATGGATCCTTCCATATCTCTGGAAATGGCTGAACTCGCAGTACATTTTAGAAATCAGGGTGTTGTCGGCTTTGATCTCGCAGGCGAAGAAGGCGGTTATCCGCCCAAGAAACATGTGGATGCATTCCATTACATTCAACGCGAGAATTTCAATATTACTGTGCATGCCGGAGAAGCATTCGGAAAGGACTCCATTTGGCAGGCAATTCAATGGTGCGGCGCTCATCGCATCGGGCATGCAACCCGCCTGATAGAAGATATGGTTGTTAAAAATAACGAGGTCTCATCTATGGGGTCACTTGCTCAATATGTGCTGGATAAACGCATCCCGCTGGAAATCTGCCTTACAAGCAATGTGCATACTGGCGCAATTCCCAGTCTGAATACACATCCGTTTAGTATTTTATACAAGTATAAGTTTAGATGCACACTGAATACCGACGACCGTCTTATGAGTAATATTACGTTGACGGATGAATACTGCACTGCTGCCGAGACATTTGATTTGAAGCTGGATGACCTGGAGAAAATTACCATCAATGCGATGAAAAGCGCATTTATGCCTTACAAACAGCGCATTGCTGTTATTTATGATATACTGAAGCCGGGTTTTGCAAAAGCGAAAAATACTAAAGGAGAAATAAAATGATTACTCGATATTTTTTATACTTATTTATGTTTGTTTTTTGTGGAGGTAATATGGAAACATCAAATATTCATTGGTACGGGCAAGCAGCTTTTCGAATCGAAGATAACGGTAAACAAATATATATCGATCCTTTTAAACTTCCGGCGGACCTGCCGAAAGCGGATATTATTCTGATTACACATTCGCATTTCGACCATTTTTCTGAAAAAGATATTGCCGCAATAAAAAAGGAGGGAACGGTTTTTGTTTCTATAAAAGATGTGACATCGAAAATCGGCAAAGATACTATAACCGTCGTTCCCGGACAGGATTATACTGTCGGAGAACTTAAAATCTCAACCGTTCCGGCTTATAATCAAAACAAAAAGTTCCATCCTAAAGGTAACAGCTGGGTCGGTTATATAATTACGCTTTCAAGCGGTCAAAGGATATATCATGCAGGCGATACCGACCTGATTCCCGAAATGCAGGAAATCAAAACGGATATCGCTTTACTCCCCTGCGGCGGAAAGTATGTTATGACACCGAAAGAAGCCGCAGAGGCGGCCGGCATAATAAAACCCAAAATTCTTATTCCTATGCATTGCGGGGATGGAGAAGAAGGCAGGAAAAATACAGAAGAAGTAAAAAGACTGTTCAAAGGCGAAACGGTAATAAAAATGCAGGAACGCTGAATCATTTTTTTAACTGTATAAAACGCTCGCGATCTCTTTTATGAACTCGTATTTTGATCCTTACGTGTTCGTCTTCGTATGTACGTTCGAGAACTTCGCCGATATCGTATAATTGGGCAATATCCTTCTGGCGGGAATCCGGAAGAACGACTTCTTCGATCGTAAATTCTTTTTCCAGCATTTTGACAACTTCTTCTTTAAAACCGGTGATGTTAATACCGCGGGAAGCAGAGATAAAGACCCGGTTAGGAAATTTTTCTGCAAGCGCCGGTATAATACTGCGATCCTGCAGAAGATCGATTTTATTGAACACGACAAGAGTGGAAGTGTCGCCTGCACCAAGGTCCTCTAAAGTATCCTGCACTACATTTATCTGCTCCGTATATGCCGGATTTGAGATATCGACTACATGCAAAAGAATGTCCGCCTCAGTTATTTCCTCCAATGTGCTTTTAAACGATGCAACAAGATGATGGGGAAGCTTTTTTATAAATCCGACCGTATCTGTCATAAGAATAGAAACGGCAGGATTTAACGGAACTAGACGTGTTGTCGGATCCAGCGTAGCGAAAAGACGGTTTTCCACAAACACCTCTGAGCCGGATAACAGATTCAGCAGTGTCGATTTCCCTGCATTAGTGTAGCCTACAAGAGCGGCACGGGTATGTTTCATACGGCCTTTGCGCTGGGTTATACGCTGCTTGGATATCCGGTCCAATTTTTCCTTGAGATGACTTATTCGCGTGCGGACAAGTCTGCGATCTGTCTCAATTTGTGTCTCACCGGGCCCTTTTGTGCCGATTCCGCCGAATTGTTTCGATAAGTGCGTCCATTGGCGCGTAAGGCGGGGCAGAAGGTATTCGAGCTGGGCCAGTTCCACCTGGGTTTTGGCTTCGCTTGATTTTGCGCGGGTAGCAAATATATCCAGAATCAATCCGCTGCGGTCAAGCACCTTGCATTCTAAATGCTGCTCGAGATTTTTTACCTGGGCCGGTGTGAGATCGTCGTCAAAAATTACAAGAGCTATCTTTTCTTCTTTAAGCCTTTTATGCAGTTCCTCGACTTTTCCTTTTCCGATAAATGTCGCAGGCTCCGGCCTGTCTTTGTCCTGTGTTATCCTACCTGCGACTTCCGCCCCGGCTGTATCAGCGAGCAGAGCGAGTTCGGCAAGCGACTCGCCAACCTCTATCTTGGAGACCTGACGTGAAGTTATTCCGACGAGAATGCATTTCTCTCTTCCGGCCTGTTCTAATTCAATCATATTCGTAATATATCATTTATTTGTTTCTAATGTTTCACCTGAAACAGACCGTTTGCTGTTCCTTGATGCCAGCATTTCTATAACGGCTATCAGTATTGCAGCAATTAAAAAGTGCTTCCAGAGTTCGGCGCCTAAACGTGATTCCATGATAATCCGCTGTGTTTCTTCTGCCTGCTGTACTGTATGTACAGCATTCTTTTCAATACCTAGGCGTTTCAGCAGATTTATAAGCTGTTCTTCTTTCGGCGGATTTAAATCGGATTCGTCCGGATTGATGTTGACTGCAAATTTATCGATCAGAATATTGCCTGCCATGACTGTATAAATACCGTTCAGATCCGTGTCTGAAAAACGCAGTATCCTCTCTGCCGTTCGCTGACGGGTACCGGTAAGAATTTCCATACCTCCCGGCTTTATTACTGTAAGCGCAGAAATACCGGGAGTGCGAATTTTTGAAATTCTTTCTTTACCGGCAAGTATGGAAGAACCGGTTATCGATCCCTGCGACAGGTATACAGCGGATCGATGGACAAGCGGCATAAACAAAGCCTTAACGGGGAAATCGGACCAGTTTGTATTCGATGCGACGCTCGAGATCAGGATTCGCCCGTCTCCGGAATAATCTTCAATAAGAAAAGGAGAATCATTCGAAAGCGCTGCAACAATTTTTGAACGCGAAGTCGGTATGAAACGAAACGAAATCAGTACACGCGGAGATTCGATGCCGGGCTGTTGACTAACAGGGCCCGCATTTTTTTTAAATACCGGTTTTTCAAACATACCGGAAAATAAAGGATGACGAAAATCTATTTTTGCAATTTCGGCAGGCAAAGCTTCGTGATTTGTGGTTCTTGAAAAACTGTCAATCTTTACCGCTGTTGAGATGCCCAGTGGATTGGATATTGCTGCATTAAAAGAGTTTACAGTCATATTCCTGCCGGGAAAAATGAACGCTCCCCCGCCGTTTTGTACGTAATTTTTTATAACTGCCGCCTGGCTCTGGGATAATTCGGGCGGATCATTTAGAACCACAACATCCGTATTATTCAGAAGAGAAGTGGATAAACGGTCAAAAACAGATTCTGTTATTTTAAAACTTGAACTTGTATCGGACAGCTTCGTGTTCAATGCCAGACGTAAATATTTGTTCTCCGAAGGGTCGCCTATGAGAAGTACTTTTACTTCTTCCGGTATTTTAATTGTAAAGTAACGTTTATTGTCGAACTCCAGTTCATCATCCTCCAGCTCGATTTTTCCTTCAAGAAATCCGGCTTGTCTGGGAACAACGGTAAATTCAGTCTCAACCGACTGTCCGGCTGAAATATCGACTCCCTTCTGCGCTGTATGAATGCCGTTCTCAAAAAGACTCACTATTTGGTTCCTGATACCGGAAGATGAATGGTTTGTGATTTTAGCATTTATTGTAAACGGCCTGTTTACTTCAAAAATAGCGGCCGGAATTTCAATCGATGCTATTGAAATGTTTTGTAATTCACTTGTTTTAAGCCGGACCAGAAAAAAGTGTGTCGCGGCTGTAAAGAGGTCCTCGGTTGTTTTTGAGGTATTTTTGGATTCAAGTGATCCGGATTGAAAATCGGATATTACATATACTTCTCTGTTGAAGTTTTTAGATGATGCAAGCAGCCGCGATGCATACCGGAGCCCTTCTTCTACCGTCCGGGTAACAGGCGAAAGCCCGATGTCCTTAATGTTTTTCTGCATCAATGAGAAATCATGCTGGGGTGAAGGTGTTTCGCCGGTTTCATTGACCGGCACTTCAGAAAGTTTCGTCAGAAAACACTCGTCTCCGTCCTTAAGAGAATTCAGGATTGAAACCGCCGAAATCTTTGCCTGCTGAAGAAGTGCTCCTTTTTCATTGCTTGCCGACATGCTCTGCGAATCATCAAAAATAATCACTGCCGTAGTTTTTGCTTCCTCTGCCAGTTTGCCGGGAAGCGATCCTTTTAAAGTCGGGCGCGAAAAAGCCAGGACAATAAGAATTATCAGCAGTGTTCTTAATATGAGCAGCAGAAGCTGCCTGAGCTTGAGTCTGCGGATTTTTGTTTTCTGCAGTTCTTTCAGAAAAGACAACGTGCTGAATTCAATCTTCTGCAGTTTGCGGAGATTGAAGATATGAAGCAGAATAGGAATTGCCGCGGCTGCAAGTCCGAGCAATGCTAATGGATTAAGAAAAGTCATATCTAAAACCTTCTGAAGGCCTGGAAGCTTAATAATGTTGTACGCGAAGCATACATCAAATTGCCGATTATTGATAACCTTCCGAAAGTTCATTTAAATTAAGCTCCGGCAGCTTTCGGAGGGTATTACGTTAACTTAATCCGAAGATGTACGAAAAGCAAGATGGCAAGAAATCTAGCAGTTGGCTCTTTTAAGATTCCCGATAGAAGTCCGTTCTGTTGCACAGAACGAGATCTCGTCTCGTTTTATCAAAACGAGACGGACATTCGGGAATG
>JAFGLB010000049.1 GCA_016928255.1 Bacteroidota bacterium | reverse complement strand
TGTATTGGCTGAACAACTTTGATAGGTTTGGCTTTTCATCTGCTCTTGATGAGGTTAGCGAGGAGGAGAGTCACTGAATATAGATACAAAACGAGTTTATGCAATAAAACCGGGTTTGGCTGAGTCATTGAAACTCAGCTACCCCGGTTCTTTTTTTGTCAGGCAGGAATGAAACAGGAAAAACCTACCCAAACTGCCGGTCAATTTGATGTTGCGGATAAACAACGAGAAGGCGTTAACAAATCGCAGGCTCGTAAAGCGCGCCCGCACAAATTCATGAAGTGGATATATTCATTATTCGTATTGGCATTTGCGATTACTGTATATGTTCTCGCGCATAAAAACTTTTCAGATATAAAGACTGCTGACGATTCGCCGCCTCCATTGGTAAATGAAAAACTTGAAGTGGAGGTATTGGACGGGGCGGGAAGTACGAAAGTGGCGATGCATGTCACAAATATACTGCGTTCGAATGGATATGATGTTGTGGAAATGAAAAGGAATAATGATGGAATAGTGGAGCGTTCATTTGTGATAGACCGTTCCGGGAATCTTGAGACCGCGCGTCAGCTTGCAGCTGTGCTCGGTGTTGCTCCCGATAAAGTATTTCAGAAAATCGACCGCAACCTGTATCTTGATATCACTGTCGTTATTGGAAAAGATTTTTCTCAATTAAAAGTGTTTCAAGCGCTCAATGAAAGGAGTAAACGTTGACAGCACGGACACTGGCAAAAAAAATCGCCGACTTGATGATTTCCAGGAAGGCTCGTAATGTTGTAATCCTCGACTTGAAAAAACTTACATCTGCAGCAGATTATTTTGTAATTTGCTCTGCAGATTCAGATACACAGGTGAAAGCCGTTGCAGATGCGGTGCGTAAAGGAATGGAAGAATCCGATGAGCATGTCTGGCATTATGAAGGATACCAGGCATTGAAATGGATTGTTCTGGATTATGTGGATGTCGTTGCTCATATTTTCTACAAAGAAGACCGGTCGTTCTATAATCTTGAACGGCTGTGGGGCGATGCAAAGAAAACGGAAGTAAAAGATATACCGGTTCTATCGACGGCGAAAGTTATAAAAAAAGTCCCCAAAAAGACTCGAATACCAAAAAAGAAAAAAACTGAAAAAGAATGAAGAAGTATTTAGCGGAAAAAGTCGGCAAAACGCTTCGATCGCTTTCATACGAAGGATCTGTAAAACTTGTCTTTGAAAAGCCGAAAGACGAAGCTCATGGAGATCTAACAACAAATGTCGCAATGCTTCTGGCAAAAACCGCAAAAAAGAATCCGCGTGTCGTAGCGCAGGATATCGTAAGCAAGCTCGATCTGGATCCTCAATTTGTCTCCAAGGTTGACATTGCCGGTCCGGGATTTATTAATTTTAGATTTACCGATGAGTTCTATACCGCTCAGATAAGTATGATATTGAAGAATCCGGAGACTTATGGAAAAACAGATACAGGTGCCGGACAAAAAACCCAGGTGGAATACGTCAGCGCTAATCCTACAGGACCGCTCAGTGTAGGTCACGGCCGCCAGGCCGCTGTCGGAGATACGATAGCCAATCTTCTTGCATGGTCGGGATATGATGTTACACGTGAGTATTATTACAACAATGCCGGCAGGCAAATGCGTATGCTGGCCGAATCGACATATGCAAGATACCGCCAGCTTTTTAATCAGGATTTTCCATTCCCTGAAGACGGGTACCAGGGCGATTATATTCGGGAAATTGCAGAAAATCTAAAAAAAGAACGCAGGGATACACTTGCTGGTTTACCGCAGGAAGAAGCGCTTTCCGTTTGCAAAGAATTTGCCGAAGCAGAATTGTTCGAGGCAATTAAAAAAGTACTTGCGCGAATGGGCGTTGTACATGATGTATTTTTCAATGAGGATTCGCTTTACAGCAGCGGAAAAATTAAAGAGGTTATTGAAGAGCTGAGGGTAAAGGGACTTGTTTACGATTCGGAAGGTGCAGTATGGCTGAAGACAACTGTCATGGGTCTCGATCAGGATCGTGTGATTGTAAAATCAACGGGCGAACCGACCTACCGCCTGCCGGATATTGCGTATCATAGAGAAAAATTCAAACGCGGATTCGATTTAATTGTGGATGTGTTCGGTGCTGATCACATTGCTACGATTCCAGATGTTCTTGCCGGAGTGAAAGCTCTGGGTTATGATCCGGAAAAAGTTAAAGTTGTGATTCATCAATTTGTAACATTGATGCGCGACGGTGAGCAGGTCAAGATGTCCAAACGCCTGGCAAATTTTGTCACGCTCGACGAATTGATTGATGAAGTTGGTTCGGATGCAGTGAGGTTCTTTTTCCTGATGCGCTCAACGTCAAGTCATCTGGAATTCGATCTCAATCTGGCAAAGGAGCAATCGGAAAAAAATCCGGTTTATTACCTGCAATATGCACATGCGCGCATTGCGAGTATACTTCGGTTTGCAGAAGGGCAGGGAACATTTGATGCAAAGGTTTCGCTTGATAAAATCGAATACAACCTGTTAAAGGGTCCTGCCGAAATTTCACTTGTGAAACTGTTGCTTGAATTTCCCGAAACTGTTGAGCTTTGTGCGTCGGCTTTTGAACCGCACAGGCTGACAACATATTTGCATGATGTTGCCACAGCTTTTCATAAATTCTATCATGAACACCGTGTTGTTATTCCTGAAATTGAGCTGGCAAAAGCGCGTCTTTCACTGTGTTTAGCGGCTAAAACCGTGCTGGCAAACGGATGCAAAATTCTAGGAATATCGGCTCCGGAACGTATGTAAACGGTCGTTGACATTCACTCTTTTTTTTTATACTTTTTTTATAACGAAAACAAAGGAAAAGGTTATCCGCATCCCCCATTGATACTGCTTTTGATTTTACTGCTGGTATTTTCTTGAATATTCAGATTCGTTTCGAATAAATTATTTATCATTTCACTTTAATTACCACGACGTTTACGTCGTAGAATAAAACAAGGCGAGTTGGCTCTAGCCACAGATAAAAGAGCAGTTTTAAGTATGGTAATAAATTTCAACAGAAAATACTTTGATATCACAATGTTTGGTAGTGGGCTAATTTCAATTTCCTTATTAACCATATTAAGATTCCCGTCCGACTTCGTCGAGATCGCGTTTCGATATAACCATCGAAACGGACTTAAAATCCGCAGGAATGACAAAAAAATAATGTGTCATTCCCGAATGCTTCTATCGGGAATCTTAGAATAGCCCTCTACTCAATATTTTGAATTACACTCATTCTTTTGTAAATTTACTTTCTTAAAGGGCTATGGTTAATTTTAAAAACGGCAATATACACGATATAATCGTCCGTGATCTGAAGAAATTTCAGGATAAACGCGGATGGCTGATGGAATTATTCCGGAGCGATGAAATATCGGAAGAATTTCTGCCTGCTATGTCGTACATATCGGAAACCGAGCCTGGCATAGCTCGCGGCCCTCATGAGCATAAAGATCAGGCGGATTTATTTTGTTTTATTGGACCATCTGTATTCCGGTTATATTTATGGGATGCGCGGGAGAAATCTCCAACATACGGCAATAAAATGGTTTTTGAAGCTGGTGAACAAAAACCGAAGGCAGTTCTTGTCCCGGCCGGGATAGTCCATGCATATCGCAATGTAGGCAATATCCAGGGTTGGGTAATAAATCTACCTAACAGATTGTATGCCGGTAAGGGGCGTAAAGAAATAGTCGATGAAATCAGGCATGAAGATATTCCTGATTCACCATTTCAATTGGATTAAGATTAATGAATCTACTAGTAACTGGTGGCGCGGGTTTTATAGGAAGTAATTTTATCCGGTATATTTTGGATAAATATCCGGAGTACCGTGTTATCAATCTTGACAAGCTTACGTACGCTGGTAACTTAGAAAATTTGTCAGGTGTAGATAAAGATCCGCGCTATGCATTTGAAAAAGGTGATATTTGCGACAAATCAAGGATTCAACTCTGTATAACTCGATATGAAATTGATGCAATTATTAATTTCGCAGCTGAATCACACGTCGACAGAAGCATACTCGGTGCGGCTGAGTTTGTACAAACAAATATTGTCGGTACAAGCGTACTGCTTGAAACTGCAAAAGAACTGAAGATCAAGAAATTTCTTCAGGTCTCTACCGATGAAGTTTACGGGTCGCTTGGTTCAACAGGTTTCTTTACTGAAGAGATGCTATTACATCCGAATAGTCCGTACTCAGCCAGCAAAGCCTCTGCTGATATGCTCGCGCTTGCTTATCAGCATACGTTTGGATTACCTGTATTGTTGACCCGATGCTCAAATAATTACGGACCTTATCAATTTCCGGAGAAGCTGATTCCATTAATGATAGCAAATGCTTTAAATGATAAACCGCTGCCGGTTTATGGGGATGGAATGAATGTAAGGGATTGGTTACATGTTAAGGATCATTGTTCTGCGCTTGTTGAAGTGTTGCATCGCGGTCGAGTCGGTGAGGTGTATAACATCGGCGGAAATAATGAAAAACCGAACATTGAGATTGTAAAATTGATTTTACAGAACCTTAAGAAACCGGAATCTTTAATTTCATATGTTGAAGACCGTCCGGGTCACGATAAAAGATATGCTATTGATTCGAGTAAGATTCAGCGCGAACTCGGATGGAAGCCTTTATACACATTTGAGCAGGGAATAGCGGAAACGATTAAATGGTATTTAGATAATCAATCCTGGTGGAAGCGGATTATCAGCGGAGAATATAAGGAGTATTATAAAATGTTATATGGTAGTAAGAGGGAAGTGAATAGTAAACAGTGAACAGTGAGTAGTAATTTGTCATAATAAGCGGAATATTTTATGAGAAAATCTATGAATACACTAATAAAATTCAGCTTAATAGTTTCATTTATTTGTTTTAATCATTTTTCTTTGCCCGCGCAGACGACAACGGATGCATTGAAATCTACAATGTCGTATGATCCGTCAAAAATGTTCCAGACAGATCAGACACAATTATTACAGGCCAAGAAAATAACAATATCTGTTACCGGAGCTGTGAAAAATCCGGGTTCATATATTTTTAATTCATCGGACAGAGTTGACCGAGCTCTTCAAATGGCAGAACTGTATGATGAGCTGATTAAGCAGGATAAAGTTGAACTATTAAGTAAAACCGAGATTTTTGAACGCAAGCTGGATAAATTCAAGCCCGATAACGTGAATATTCCGGATTCGAAGGATAAAGAGAAACCCCGAAGAAACGTACTCCTTTATAGAAGAACAGGAGATGTTATTAAAGTTGATATTCCAAAGTATTTCGCCACACGAGATGAAAAATGGAATCCGTTCCTATATGATGGTGATATTGTGTTTGTGCCAAGATTTGATAAAAAGAAAGACGTCATTGCCGTTTATGGTGGTGTTAATGTGCAGGGACAGATAGAGTATTCGGAAGGCGACAGAATTGCGGATGCTGTTCAATTGGCCTATGGTTTTACTTCGAGAGCTGTGACTGACAGTATTGTCCTGGTTCGTTACTCAACAGATAATGCTTCATTGCATGAGGAAGTTGTTAATTGGACCGAGATTCAGAAGTCTTTAGACAAGAACCTTATTCTCCAGCCAGGTGACAGGATTGTAGTTCCGGAGCGGGAAGATCGGCGTGAAGATTACCATGTGACAGTTTCAGGTGAAATTCGTTTTCCCGGTATATATCCGATTACAAGAAATCAAACAAAATTATCGGAAATAATACAAAAAGCAGGCGGAGTTACAGATAATGCCTCCTTGAAATCAGCATCGGTATATAGAAATGATATTGTTCCTAAAGATGTCCGGATGGAGTTATTAATGACAAATCGTGGTAATACAACAGTAGAAGATACCACGAATTTTATTATTGAGAATGAAGTCAGGTTGAATCGCGGTGTTGTTAGTTTAGATTTTGAGAAGCTTATTATGGATAATGATAAAAATCATGACGTGATATTGAAGTCAGGTGATGTTATCAATATCCCTTCGGCTTTAAGAACAGTATATGTCTATGGTCAGGTCGTGCTTCCAGGAAACATTCCTTTTGTCGAAGGAGAAGATGTTGAGTATTATGTGAATAGGGCCGGCGGATTTACAGATCATTCACGTGAGGGTGATGTGATGATTATTAAACGAGGGACACGACAGTGGCTTTCGCCTTCTGAAACTAAAATTGAAGAAGGAGATTATGTTTGGGTGCCGAAGCAACCAGAAAGGTCTTTCAGCTATTATATGACTGTTGGCAGTCAGGCAGCATCAATTATCAGTGTAGCTGTAAGTATAGTATTGGTTATTATACAGGTAAGGTTATTAAATAAATAACAACAAATTTAGATTTGGAAAAATGTATGACAAATAAATTTGAAGAAGCATCTGAATTAAAAACTGACGTTAAAACATCTGCGAGCAATTTGTTAGATTTTTTTTCTATTCTTACAAAGAATATAAAATTTATATCACGTTTTATCTTATTTGTTACAATAGTAGTAACAATCGTTGCATTGTTATTACCTAAATGGTATAAATCTTCAGCGTCTGTATTCCCAGCTGAAAAAGCTGATCTATTCGGAGGCTTGGAAGGTATTTCATCACTGGCTAAATCGTTATCTCCAGCAAAGGCTTTATCGTCTTTATCTGGAAATCCGGAGACGGATCGATATCTGGCAATATTAAAAAGTGCTACGGTGTTAAATGCAGTGATACAAAAATTCGATCTTGTGCATGTCTATGATATCACTTCATATCCGGGTGAGAAAACGGTGAAAGAACTTCTCAGCAATGTGGATTTTACAGTAGAGAACGAAGGTAATATTACAATAACAGTGTATGACAAGGATCCACAGCGTGCTGCTGATATGGCAAATTATTTTATTGAAATGTTGAATATTAAAAACACAGAGTTACAGGTCCAAAATGCGCATGGAAACAGGCAGTTTATCGAAGAACGATATAAGAAGAATTTATCTGATCTTGCCGCTGCTGAAGATTCTTTAAAGGCGTTCCAAAAAAAATATGGCGTTATTGCTATGCCTGAACAAACAGAAGCGTCAATTAAAGCGGCCGCCGAAATAACAGGTCAGCTCGCTATTAAAGAAGTACAGGCTAAAGTGTTGCTTAGGACTCAATCGGCTGACAATCCGGCAGTCATAGCAATACAAATTGAAATTGATGAATATAGAAACAAACTATCGCAAATGAGTAAAGGATTAGGTGCCGCTAAAAACGAATTGAATGTTTTCGTACCGTTCAATAGAGTACCGGATCTTGGCGGTGAATATATTCGGAGATTTCGGGAAGTCGAGATACAATATAAAATTCTTCAATTTATAACTCCACTTTATGAGCAGGCTAAAGTCGAAGAAAAGCGGCAAACTCCATCTGTTCTTGTTCTTGATAAAGCTGGACCAGCAGAAAGAAAATCAAAACCGAAAGTACTTCTGTATGCATTGCTTGCTTTCGTCTCATCTTTATTAATATCATTAATAGTGATATTCACTAAAGAAGGAATTGAAAAAATTCATAATTTATATCCGACCCGATTTGGTAATATAGTATCAGTACTTAGGAATGATTGGTTTGGATTACGATTTAAAAAACGGTCCTTAAACCGTCGGTCTGAAAAGTAAGACCAGTCATAATCCCATGAAAGGAGAAGCTTCAAACGTAAGATGGAACTCTTTTTTTGCGTTCCTCTCCCAGATTATACGTGTTGTCACAACGTTAGTCCTTTTTATCGGAATCGCACGGCTCTATGGTGTTGATTCTTTCGGGCAGTTTGCTACAGCTCATACACTCTCCACAATATTTCTTCTGCTTGCAGACTTCGGTTTCGATTGGCTTCTTGCGACAGAAATTGCACGAAATCGTGAGCATGCAGCTCGGCTCACATCAAAATATTTTTCTATAAAAATATTATTTATATCTTCAGCAACAGCATTACTTTTTATATTTCCCTATGTACATCAGTTTTCAAATGCTACCAATACTTTAATCCAGATATTTTCTTTATATGTTTTTTCTACTTCAATGAACAGTTTTTTTTTCGCACTATTCAAGGGATTTGAAGAATTCTCTCATGAGACATGGATATCCTTTGTTATTAACTCCCTGCTCCTGATACTTCTTGTGATACTTGGTCTTTTTCATGTACCCCTACATTATGTTGCTTTATGCTTTGTAATGACACGATTCCTTGGGGTTGCATTGAGTATCCCAATAGCGCGTCGGTTAGTTGATTTTCAAATATTTCGTTTGGATTTTAAAGATTGTGGAAAACTGGTTAAAAGAGTTGTTGTTTTTGGCTCTCAATATCTTTTTGGCAATCTATTCTTTTTATTCGACACCGTCCTACTGGCGCTTTTATGCAGTGATCGTGAAGTCGGTATTTATCAGTCCGCCTTTAAAATAATAACATTGTCATTAATAATACCGGATATTGCAGTTAATGCAATGATGCCAGTGTTAACCCGTTTTCATAGGGATGATATCTGGAAATGGAATAATTATGGACAATTGCTTTACAAAATTCTTTTCCTTGTATCTTTGCCAGTTGCGCTTATTATTTTCGTTTTTCCAGAGCAGATAATTCAAGTGCTCTATGGCGGGGACTATCTCGAAGCAATTCCAATATTAAGGTTGTTCTCTGTTGTTATTCTGATCCGATATGGAGCTGATGCTTATGCCCTTATGCTTACTACATCCCAGCGGCAATTTGTGAGAATGCTTATTGTTGCAGGAGGTACAATAATTAATATCGCATTGAATACATGGCTTATTCCATTGTATGGAGTCTTGGGAGCTGCCATCGTTTCTTTAGTCACAAATACCGTTGTTGCTTTAGGTTATATGGCTTGCTCACGTGTCTCTATCATAAAATGGTCGTTTGAATTTCGGTGCATATCTTTATTCGGATTTTCTTTATTCCTTGGTATGGCAATCTGGAATTTCAGATTTATTTCAATTTGGTTTCTATTGCCTCCGATAATTATTTTATTTGCGGTACTTATATACTTCTTAGGATTATCTCAAAAAGAGAGAATTGCGATTCAAAAATAAAAATATTAATCCGTCATGACTGTAATATCAATTATATGTTTTTTTATATGTCTTCTGGTCATTTTAGATTGCCTGAGATCATCTGCGGATATTCTGTCTCCGGCAAGAGTATTTGGATTTATTTGGTTATTAGCTTTAGGTCTTGCAGAATTTAAGCTAAGCAAACTCCAGCACGAATGGACATCTGAGAGTTGGTTCCTTCTACTCATAGGTCCGGCGGCATTTTTAGTAGGCTTATATATCGCATATATTTTGAATATTGGCTCTCCTCAAACTCCAATTAGTAGAATGCGAAATCAGGTGCTTGCCCAATCAATAAACCTTACGCGACTTTTTTGGTTAATAGTTGTTCTTTTTGTTCTCTTTATTGTAGGATATGCAAGTATTGTTCTAATCGGTCGAGAAGTACCTCTCTTCGCCGATAAACCGGGTGCTGCCCGAGTAAAGTTTCAGATATTCGGCCTCGGCCTCTTCTTGCATAATGTTATTTTGATAACAATCTTTTCACTCATTTACTGTCTGGCAGATAAAGAACATAAGTTGAGAAAAAGATTATTAATAATTTTGTCATTAGTGTCCTCACTTATGTACATAGTTACCATGCAGCGATTCCAAATATTAATGATAATTATTATAGGTCTGATATTCTTGTATTATTCAACGCGGTATCTGCGTCTCTCAGCAGTTGTACCAATATTGTTGATCGCAGTACTATTCTTCTATTGGATATCGACCTGGCGGGGAGGTGAACTTTTTATTTACTGGTTATATCTTACATCCAAAATGAAGTTCAGCCAGGATTACGCAATCTTCACAGAACCTTATATGTATTTAGTAATGAATTTAGAAAATTACTCCAGATCGTTGAGCCGTTTAGAATCGTTCTCATTTGGGTATTACACTTTTGATTTTGTTGTTGCTTTGACCGGTATGAAACATTGGCTTGCCGAATACTTTACATTGGACGATACTCCTTATTTGATAAGTGGTTATAATACCTATTCAACATTTTGGTGGTTTTATCGAGATTATGGAATTCTGGGTATTACTTTTATTCCATTGCTTTCAGGCATGGTGACAGGTTGGATTTATTATTTGATGCGTAGAATATCTTCTCTTGGATGGACTCTCTCATACTGTGTTGCTTTATTTCTTATTTTATTTTCATTCTATAACAATATGATATCATATCTTTGGTTTTTTTATAATATTGTTGGTTTATATTTTGGATACAAAATTATTAATAAAAAAAATATAACAACATGATTTCTTCATAAATGAATCGTAACCGAATAAAAATAGCAATCGACGCGAATGAAGCATTCAGGCCAAAATTAACCGGAATCGGTATTTATGTCAGGCATCTTGTTAAACAGCTTTCATCTTTGCAGACCCAACAAGAAATAATATTTCTTGGTTTCCATTCATCAAAAGTTAATCTGAATATAACCGGAAGTCATAAAATTAAACTTCTTAGAAGTGCGGGATATCGCACGTTCTGGTCGCAAATTCGATTGCCCTTGCACTTTATGGCGCATCGATATGGCTTGTTTCATTATCTGGAACATAAGCTACCGCCGGTTACATTTTGTAAAACTGTTATTACAATATATGACTTGGGTTTTATTAAGTATCCCGAAACAGCGCATGCCCTTCATAGAAAAAGATTCTTATTTTTCACTAAGGATGCTGTCCAACGTGCTAATCGTATTATAGCGATATCGCATTCAACCAAAAAAGACATCTGTGAATTCTTCGGCACTTCATCTGAAAAAATTGAAGTTGTGCATTTAGGTGTGGATCATACACTATATAATCCAAAGGCATCGCCGCTTAAGAGAAAAAATCCTTATTTATTAAGTGTTGGAACATTGCAGCCACGGAAGAATTATGTGATGCTGTTCAGAGCATTCAGAAAATTGTGCGAGAAAACCAATGGAATTTGTGAGCTTTTGATAGTCGGGAAAAGAGGATGGTTTTGGGAGGATATTGAGAAAGAAGCGGCTAATGGATCGTTTTCAGAGAGAATTCATTTTTTAGGATATGTTCCAGACGAACAAATGCCCTCTTTGTATGCCGGTTGCGAGTTTTTTGTTATGCCGTCATTATATGAAGGTTTTGGTATACCACTTTTGGAAGCCATGGCATGTGGTAAGGCTGTAATTGCTTCAAATGCTTCCTCACTCCCGGAAATTGTGGATGACGCAGGGATTTTACTGGATCCTAAGGATGAATGCGCATGGACTGAAGCAATGCTAGAACTTCTTAAAGATAAAAGTGAAAGGAATGAATTAGGGAAAAGTGCTTTTTCTAAAGCAGCATGTTTTTCTTGGGAAAAAATGGCGAGTGAGACGCTTGAAGTTTATCAGAAAGTCCTTGCAGAATGAGCAAGATCCTTCTCTTAACTCGATATTCAAATCTCGGAGCGAGCAGTAGATATCGCTGTTATCAGTACCTTCCTTATTTACGTAATATTGATTGGGAAATAACCATTTCTCCTCTTTTAAACGATGAATATGTCAAAAGTCTTTATTCCGGAGAGCATTTCTCTTTTGTAAGTATTATCAAGAGTTATTTAATGCGTATAAAGCAATATATGCAGCAGAATCAATATGATCTGCTTTGGATTCAGCAGGAAGTTTTTCCCTGGGTTCCGTACGTGTTAGAATCAATTTTAATGAAATCTTCTATCCCTTATGTAGTTGACTATGATGATGCGACCTTTCATCGTTACGATCGTCATTCTTCACTCCTCGTCAAATATGTACTAGGCCAGAAAATTGATCAGGTTATGCACAGAGCTTCACTAGTTATTGCCGGTAATAAGTATATTGCAGATCGGGCTCAAAAGGCCAGGTCAAAACGTATAGAAATTATTCCAACAGTAGTAGATTTGAATCGTTATCAACGAGTCGATGAATTACCACGCACTGATATTTTTACGATAGGTTGGATCGGTTCTCCCAGTACTGTACAATATCTGAAGGATATTCATTCTTCGCTGCGTGCATTTTGTCAAAACAAACGTGTGAAAGTCGCTGTAATCGGTGCGGATAATTTGAAAATGGATGGAGTTCCGATTGAATGTAAACCATGGTCAGAAGAAACCGAAGTTGAAGAAATTCAAAAATTTAATGTTGGGATAATGCCGTTAAAGGATACGCCATGGGAGCATGGTAAGTGCGGTTTCAAGCTAATACAATATATGGCTTGCGCTCGTGCAGCTATTGGAACACCCGTTGGAGTGAACGAGGAAATAATTACACATGGAGTCGATGGATTCTATGCGAGAACTCCAGAAGAATGGATAAATTCACTGACGATTCTAATGAATAATAAAGCTCTCTGTCAGCAAATGGGAAAAATGGGAAGAAAGAAAGTGGAAGATAAATATTGTATTCAAAAAACCGCCCCTGTGTTAGCAAAATTATTAACTGAACTCTTTGAGAAAGAAAAGTAATGATTTATGAAGATTGGCTATAAATATTACACTAAGGAATGAATTAGGTGAAAGTAGCGCTTGTAGCAAATACATCATGGTTCTTGTATAATTTTTTTTCTAACCTTATTCAGGATCTCAACCAGCGTAATGTTCAAGTGGTTACAATAGCACCATATGATGAGTGGTCATCGCATCTTAGCAATATCGGAACACGGTATATCGATGTTCCGATGAGTAGAAAGGGGCTTAATCCATTCGTGGACTTTAAATTGGTAGTGCGACTCTATAGAATTTATTCTCAAGAGAAGCCTGACGTTATCTTTCATAATACAATAAAACCAGTAATTTACGGCTCTATTGCCGCGTCTCATGCTAAGATTATCACCAATGTTAATATGATCTCAGGGCTTGGATATGTTTTTACCGGGGATGGAATAGTACACAAGTTTTTACGTCCTATAGTCCATGTTCTATATCGATGTACACTTAAGAAAAGTTCTAAAGTACTGTTTTTAAATAATGATGATAAGGATTACTTTATAAATAATGGACTTGTTGAAGAACGAAAAGTTGAAATTACTTATGGATCCGGTATTGACACACAACGATTTTCTTATTCAGAATCTCAAGGAGATGAAAACAGCTGTATTTTTTTATTTATTGGAAGAATTCTTGGTGACAAAGGAGTAAATGAGTATGTTAAAGCAGCCATGAGGGTTCGAAAGAATAATCCTTCGGCGAGATTTCAACTTGTCGGCAGATTTGACGAAGGCAATCCGACTTGCATAAAAAAAGAACTTATTGAAAAATGTGTCTCTGATGGATTTATTGAATACTTAGGTGTTGTTGATGATATCCGCCCAATTATTGAAAAAGCAGATGCTATTGTATTGCCATCTTATCGAGAAGGCATTCCAAGAAGTCTTCTAGAAGGTATGTCAATGGGTAAACCGGTTATCGCGACAGACGTACCAGGTTGCCGTGATACTGTTCTGCATAATGAGAATGGTCTATTAGTTCCTGCGAGAGATATTGAGGCTCTTGTACAGGCAATGGAATTCATGATTCTACATCCGGAGAGGCGTATTGAAATGGGAAAAATAGGTCGAAAACTGGCCGTTGAGAAGTTTGATATTAAACGTGTTAATGCAATAATATTTAAATCGATGAATTTGATATAATTTTACACTGCGAATTATTCAATTATAGAGTATATTCTTTTATGATTCTCATTACCGGCAACGCAGGATTTATCGGAAAATATCTTACAGAGGTTCTCTTAGACCAGGGGTATAACGTATGCGGTTTGGATACACGGCCGCGAACGGATACTCTAAGCGGTTTTAGGCAGATTGAAGGTAATGTACTGGATAAAAATATCGTAAAACAGAGCCTATCCGGCGCCGATTGTATCATCCACCTTGCCGCAGAACATAAGGATTTCGGAATTCCGGAGAAAAATTATTTCAGAACTAATGTTGACGGCACAAAAATACTTCTTGAAGCTGCCGCTGAAGCCGGAATTAAAAAATTCATCTTTTACAGCTCCGTAGCGGTATACGGGATTCAATCGTCGACGACTGAAGAAACGGCTCCTGACCCGGTAAATCCTTACGGCGCGTCAAAAATCGCTGCAGAAAAGGAAATTTCAAAGTGGGCAGAAGAGGATAAAAAAAGAACAACGATAATAATTCGTCCCGCAGTTGTATTCGGACCGAATAATCGGGCAAATATATTTCGGCTGATCAGACAAATCTGTGACGGTAAGTTCATTATGGTCGGCAGAGGTAAAAATATTAAATCAGTCGCTTATGTGGAAAATTTAACGGATGCGACAGTATATCTTATGAATCTTTGCCCTCCGGGCATAAGCATCTATAATTATGCCGATGAACCCCATATGCAGATGAAGGAACTGGTAGAATTAATCGGAAAAATATCTGACAGGAAACTTAGAAAATTATATCTTCCATTGGGAATTGCCGAAGCCGGAGGATACAGTTTTGATATACTCGGGAAGATTACCGGTATCGATTTCCCGATTACAGCAGCTCGAATGAAAAAATTTACGGTGCCAACACATCATCGTGCAGAACGTATCCGGCAGCTGGGATTCGTTCCAAAATTTTCCATTGAAGAAGGTCTTAAAAAGAATATCGACTGGTATCTGAGGAAGAAGAAAGACCTGAGTGACGATGCTGATTCATCAGATTGAATAACCACATGATAAAAATTCTTGTCATCGCAGGCACCCGTCCTGAAATTATTAAAACCGCACCGGTTGTCCTTGCAGCTAAAAACAGGAAGGATGTTAAGATCAATTACTGCCTTACCGGCCAGCATAAAACTATGGCGCAGGAGGCTCTCTCGATTTTTAATATTAAGCCGGATGAAGACCTGGAAATCATGCGTCCTAATCAGACTCTGAATGATATATCGGCATCTGTGTTTGAGAAAATTCCGAAAGTATTTGATAAAATAAAACCCGATGTGGTGATGGTGCAGGGCGATACGACTACAGCCGCTATGGTCGCAGTTGCAGCGTTTAATATGAAGATACAAGTTGCGCATATCGAAGCAGGTATGCGTTCGTTCAATCTTAATGCTCCATATCCTGAAGAAGCAAACCGGAAATTGATAAGCGCTATATCTTCATATAATTTCTGCCCAACGGAATTCTCACGCGATAATTTGCGGAAAGAAGGGATCTCTGAAAAAACATTATCGGTGGTTGGCAATACAGTAGTAGATGCGCTGGAATTAATAAAAAAGAAATATCCCCTCGATGATTTAAAGAAAGTGCATCCTGAAGTACGGACTCCCTTTGTGCTTATTACTGCACACCGGCGTGAAAGTTTCGGCGGAGGATTCGAAAATATCTGTGCCGCAATAAAAAAATGTGCAGAGAATTATTCGAATCATCAGTTTATCTATCCGGTGCATCTTAATCCTAATGTGAAAGAACCTGTACATAAATTGTTAAATGGTATCTTGAATATAAAACTTATACCGCCTGTGCCGTACCTTGAATTGCTTACATTACTGAAAAATTGTGAAATTGTATTGACTGATTCCGGCGGTATACAGGAAGAAGCACCTTCTTTCGGCAAATATTGTATCGTGATGCGGGAAGTAACAGAACGAGTAGAGAGTGTTCGTCTCGGTATGTCGAAGCTGGTCGGAACCGATGAAAATAAAATATTCGGAACGGTTAAAAACATTATCGAAGGAAAGATTGATTTTAAAATTGATCATAATCCGTATGGAGACGGCCACGCATCTGAAAGAATGCTGGATATATTAACGAAGCATTAAGAATGCCGCCCCTACGGGGCTTGTACTATGAGTGTTGCTTTACTATAAATATAACGCTCCTACGGAGCTTTTAAGAATAGTGTGTATAATGTTTATAGAGATTTTAAAGTCAAATCATTGATTTTAGTCCCGTAGGGACGAAAGATTTATAGAATTTGGAGAATGAATAGAGAGCTCCGTTAGGAGCGGCATATTTTATATGGTAGTAATTGAAAATGAAGGATAGTAATGCCGCCCCGAAGGAGCTGATAATAATTGATAAATGATTTGCTATAGATATTACGCTACTACGGAGCTTTTAAGAATAGTGTGTATCATGTTTATAGAGATTTTAAAGTCAAATCAT
>JAFGLB010000048.1 GCA_016928255.1 Bacteroidota bacterium | reverse complement strand
TTGTCCAGTTTCCCGTGAACCAGGGCCTTCCTTTCGATACTGTTGTTGATGTTTTCAAAATGAAAATGATGAAATTTAACCGGGATGGGAGCGGAAAATTCACGGAAAGCGATATAACGGCTGATTTAAAAGATAAAGCCGACAAAATTCGCGAGGAATTAATAGAAAAAATTGCAGAGACAGATGAAGCGCTGATGAATAAATTCTTCGAGAACGGCACTCTTACAAATGAAGAGCTTGAAAAAGGTTTTTCTATCGCACTGCTTAACAGGAAAATATTCCCTATTCTCTGCACCTCGGCTTCGCAGGGTATTGGTATAAGTAATCTTTTGAATTATATCACCGCATACGGGCCGTCGCCGAAGGATAGGGGCAAAGTAAAAGCTGTTAATCCAAATGATAAGAAAGAAATTGAAGTAGAACCCGACGCATCCAAAGAACCTTCGTTGTTTGTCTTTAAAACGGTTTCTGAAGAGCATGTGGGAGAGTTATCATTTTTCCGCGTATGCTCGGGCACTGTTACGCCTGGCCTTGATTTTGTCAATCAATCAAATGGCAAGTTTGAACGGCTCGGACAGCTCTTTGTTATGAACGGTAAGGAAAGAGTCGAAATAGCAAAGCTTATTGCGGGCGATATTGGCGCGGCCGTGAAATTAAAAGACACACACACTAACAATACATTGAGCAGCAGGGCTTTTCCGGTTTTGTACACACCGATCAGTTTTCCCGATCCGGTTATCAGAATGGCCATTAATTCAAAGTCGAAAGGTGACGAAGACAGGATGGCAAACGGATTGCATTCGCTGCATGAAGAAGATCCTACATTTATTGTCTCTGTAGACGGCCAGCTCAGTCAGACAGTTATTGCCGGCCAGGGTGAACTCCATTTATTAATCGTGACAAAACGACTTAAAGCGAAATACGGAGTAGACGTAGATCTGACAGAACCTAAAATTCCCTACAAAGAAGCGATCCGTGCTGTCGCACCGGATGTCGAATATAAGCACAAAAAGCAAACCGGCGGCCGCGGTCAATACGGGCATGTCCATATAAAAATTGAACCTAAACCCCGCGGAACCGGATTTGAATTTGTAGATGCGGTAGTTGGAGGTGTGGTGCCGGGACGATTTATTCCCGCAGTTGAAAAAGGTATTGTCGAAGTGATGCAAAAAGGTGTGCTGGCGGGATATGAAGTTGTGGATTTAAAAGTAACCATATTTGACGGTACATATCATGCTGTCGACTCGGATGAACATTCATTCAAGATTGCCGGAGCAATGGCTTTCAGAAAAGGCGTTATGGAAGCCAAACCCGTTCTTCTGGAACCGATAAATATTATCGAAGTAACTGTGCCTGAAGAATATATGGGCGATGTTATGGGTGACCTGTCCGGCCGGCGTGGAAAGATACAGGGTATGGAAGCAGAAGGACATTTCCAGAAAATAAAGGCGACCATACCGATGGCTGAGATTCATAAGTATTCCACGATCCTTCGCTCTATGACACAGGGCCGCGGCGTCTACAAAACCAGTTTCTCGCATTACGATGAAATGCCGCGCGAAGCAGCAGAAAAAGTAATTGCTGAAAGCGAAAAATCAAAGAAGGAAGAAGAAGAATAAAAAAGATTAACGTAGGGGTTCGATATATTGAACCCCTGCGGGGTAAAATTGGTTATGCGGGCTGGACTTTTAAAATAGAATTGACTTTATCGAGTAAGGCTTCCAGGGTAAATCCTTTTGTAAGATATTCCACCGCTGCTCCTGTTTTCCATTCCTTATCCGATTGTGCATAATGTGTCATTATTATAACCGGGATGTTCGATGTTTCGGGAAATTCCTTCAGCGTCTCCAGCATAAGAAAACCGTTTAAATTTTCCATTATTACATCGCTGATTATCAGATCGGGCGATTCCTGCTTTGCTAATTCCAATCCTTTGAGTCCATCTTCGGCTTCAAGCGTTTCATAACCGCCCTTCAATTTTAGAGAAATCGAAATGGATTTTCGTACAGCTTCATCATCATCAACAACTAAAATCTTCTTTGCCATAAAACGGGCTCCTATATAAATGTTCATGTTAACCTACAAAGTTCCGCGTATAAATACAATAGGACATTTTCTGATTTAGCAGTACACTGTTATCAGTCGAAATTCTTATTAAAAAAACCGGGCTTTTTGCGCAATTCTCGTGTGCAATTTCTGCGCACAGTTATTTGTGTGACTGTAATCACTAAGAACATTATTTTCCCGTTTCCTTATTTTTCTGTATCTTAGTCTTCATTATGGCAAAATCGAAAACAAAAGAAAAATCTTTAAAGGAGAAGAAAGAAGAACAGGCCGGACCTTCGAAGGCGGTTTCAGATATAGTTATAAGAGGGGCGCGAGTCCATAATCTTAAGAATATCAATTTAACACTGCCCCGCAATAAACTTATTGTGTTTACAGGTGTAAGCGGTTCCGGCAAATCAAGCCTCGCATTTGATACTATTTACGCTGAAGGACAGCGCCGTTATGTAGAAAGCCTGTCTTCCTATGCGCGTCAATTTTTGGAACGGATGGAAAAACCGGATGTCGACCTGATTCAGGGAATAAGTCCCGCTATCGCCATCGAACAAAAAACTACAACACGCAATCCGCGTTCTACAGTTGCAACGACTTCCGAGATATACGATTATCTGCGTTTACTGTTCGGACGTATCGGACAGACTTATTGCCGCATCTGCGGTAAATTAGTGAAACGAGATACGGTTACTACTGTTGTTGACCGCCTGCAACAAGAACCGGACGGAACAAAGGTCTATATAATGTTTCCGATGCATGACCATCCTGGCAGGACACTAAAGGAGGAAATTGACGTCCTTAAAAAGCGAGGTTTCTTCAGAATAGTAGTGAATGACGAACTTATCGATTTGAACGAAACTGCTCCTAAATCCAAATCAAAAAAAGAAATTAATGTTCTTGTCGACCGGCTTGTTATTCGTCCGAATGAAACGGAAAGTATGACACGACTGGCTGATTCGGTGCAGACCGCATTCGAAGAAGGAGGCGGTTATGCGCTGGTATTATTATTGGAGCCAAAGAAACATCTAGGGTTTTCACGGCATTTTGAATGTTTGGAAGATAATATCCGTTATGAAGATCCCGAGCCCAGATTCTTCTCGTTTAATAATCCTGTCGGGGCATGTCCAAAATGCCAGGGATTCGGACGGATTATCGGTATCGATATGAACCTTGTTGTACCTGATACTACCAAATCTTTACGTAATGGAGCTATTTTCCCGTGGACATTCCCGCGCTGGCGCGAATATTTTTCCGATATGCTTCGCTCTGCAAAAGAATACCATCTGCCTGTGGATATTCCATTCAGTGAATTAACGAATGAACAGCTTGCGCTTGTAATGAACGGCGGCAAAGGATTCGACGGTATAAACAAATTTTTTAAATACATCGAGAGGAAATCATATAAGCTGCACTACCGTGTCTTCTTAAGCCGTTTCAGAGGTTATACAACCTGCGATGAATGCGGCGGCTCGCGTCTTCGCAAGGAGGTGCTTAATGTCCGCGTGGGCGGCAAGAACATGCATAATATTGTGCAGATGACTATTGAAGAGGCGAACCGGTTCTTCCAGGAAATTCGGTTAACAAAATATGAAGAGGAAATTGCCAAGCGTGTTCTGGAAGAAATCAGAAAACGGTTGAGATTTTTGGATGGAATCGGACTCGGATATATTACGCTCGACCGGCTTTCAATGACGCTGTCTGGAGGAGAATCCCAGCGCATCAATCTTGCCACGTCGCTCGGTTCTTCGCTTATGGGTTCGCTTTATGTTTTGGATGAACCGACTATCGGTCTGCATCCGCGTGATAATCACCGCCTTATCAATCTGCTTAAATCTTTGCGTGATATCGGTAATACGGTTATGGTTGTAGAGCATGACAGCGATATGATGCAGGAAGCGGATGTAATAGTGGATATTGGTCCCCGTGCCGGCGAGCACGGGGGTGAGGTTGTCTTTAACGGCACGCTGAAAAAACTTATGGGATGCCCGGATTCTCTGACGGCAAAATATTTGAACGGTTCTTTGACGATTCCAGCACCTAGATCAAGAAGGCCTGATAATGAAAGATCGATTTTTATACACGGAGCTTCTGAAAATAATCTTAAGAATATCGATATACGTATTCCGTTAAACATGTTCGTATGTGTGACCGGTGTAAGCGGCTCGGGAAAAAGTACATTGGTTCATAAAGTGCTGTATGCCGGAATAATAAAACGTAAGGGCGGTGGAAGTAATTCTACCGGTTTGCCTGCAGGTTTTTCAGTTGGAAAGTGCAAAGACATTGAAGGAATCGATTCGATCAATAATATCGAGCTGGTGGATCAATCACCGATCGGAAGAAGTCCCCGCTCCAATCCAATTACTTATATCAAAGTTTTTGATCTTATACGCGATTTGCTGGCCCGCACGCCTGCGGCAAAGACGCATGGCTACGCACCGGGGCATTTTTCTTTCAATGTTCCCGGCGGCCGCTGTGAGGTATGCGAAGGGGACGGCCTGCAGAGGATAGAAATGCAGTTCCTGGCCGATATATTTCTGCCTTGTGAATCGTGCAAAGGAAAACGCTTCAAACAGGAAATTCTAGAAGTTCGGTACAGGGGCAAGAATGTCGACGATATTTTGAACATGACCGTTACCGAAGCGATACAATTTTTTAATTTTGCGGCAGAAAGCAGGCGAATAGCAAAGCGGCTTAAGGTTTTGGACGATGTGGGTTTAGGATACCTGCGGCTTGGACAGTCGGCCACCACATTATCCGGCGGTGAGGCGCAGCGCATTAAACTTGCGCACCACCTCTCGGCTTCGGAACAGGAGGGAAACACGCTGTTCATTTTTGACGAACCTACAACCGGACTGCATTTTGATGATATAGCAAAGCTTCTGAAGTGTTTTGATGCTCTGGTTGATGCCGGGCATTCAGTTCTTGTAATTGAGCATAATATGGATGTTGTAAAGTGTGCAGATTTTGTGATTGATTTGGGTCCTGACGCAGGTGAACGCGGCGGTGAAATTGTAGCTACAGGGACACCGGAGGAAATTGCACAGAACCCGCGATCTTATACAGGGGGATTTCTAAATAAGTATTTCTAAAAAAATTAGGCTTTATTTATGAATATAAAAAGCAATATTACTGCTTCCATTCTTCGAAAATCTCGAAATGCCATCCGGAACCTGCCGAATTTGTTTCAGGGATACAATATATATGTGAATAGGAATAAGATTGCCTTAATAGAGACTGTTTTTAAAAGCATGTATCCTCAGGCACGTTCGTTTGCAGATCTCGGCGGAGTCTGGAAAGTAAATGCCGCATATAGTATTCATACGCTCAGGAAATTCCAAATCAACAGATCTTTTCTTGTTGATACGGATATTCCATCCGGACTTTCAATGAAGTTGAAACGATTCTGTAATCTGGAAGTAATAAACGGAGATTTTGCTTCGCCATCTGTTATTAAGAAAATTGGGAACGTTGATGCGATATATCTTTTCGACGTATTGCTGCATCAGGCTAATCCGGATTGGGACCAGATTCTTGAACGTTATTCAAAGAATTGTTCATGTTTTGTGATATATAATCAACAATACATTCGTAGAGAAGAGACCATCCGGCTTACAGATTTACCGTTCGAGGAATATATTTCTTTGGTATCGGATTACGGAAAAGAGGTGACACGTTATATATACGACCACAAGGATGAGATCCATCCTAAGTTCAATAAACCCTGGAAAGATATACATAATATTACACAATGGGGTATTACCGACGAGGGTTTACGGCAAAAAATGTCTCAACTGGGTTTTAAAGAAGTTTTTTACAAAAATTACGGTATGTTTATTAATCTGCCTGCATTTGAAAATCATGGATTTGTTTTTGTAAGGGTATAGTTAAAACAGCAGGAGAGGAAAACGGAAATGAGCTGGATGTTCGGAATCATCAGGTCTGAATCGGGAATAAATATTTCCGATAGCTATGATAAACTGCATTCGTGCTCACTTTTAACAATTTCAACACCTAAATTTTATTTAGCGCTTGGAGGGATAAACGAGACATGTTTCTATGAAGTCCAGGATGAATACAAGGATACGGGATGGGCTATTGTCGGACTCGGCGTAAAAGTATTTGATTCATCGGCAAGATTGATGACAAAAGAAGATTGGAAGAGGGTCTTTGCGAATAATACACTGCCGATAAACAGTCTTGACGGTCATTTTGTTGCATTAAGATGGGAAAAAGATACCTTTGAATTATATACAGATCAATTAGGTATCCGAACAGCTTATTATGGAAAATGTGATGAAGGTATATGTTTTTCTACACGTCTTGATTGGATGGCAAAGAAAACTGGATTCAGCGAAATAAATCAGACAGCTTTAGGGGGCAGATGGCTGCTGTTTAATCAATTGTCCTACGATTCTTGCGTTAAGGGAATTGAGCGCCTAGGGCCTGCCTCTTTTGTCTCTATACGAAATGGAACGGTAACGCAGCATGAAAGCCGTAAGTGGCTCCCGGAATTCAAAAATGAGAATAATAGTAAAATAAAAATTCTACTGGTGTCCTTGATTCAAGCTGCTATCAATAGTGATTATACTGTCTCGCTTGGATTATCGGGAGGCATGGATTCGCGAATGTTACTTGCTATACTTTTGGCCAATGCACCTGATAAATTTCAAGTTCATACATTCGGTGAAGAAGCAGATCCGGATGTATTAATTTCAAATAGAATAGCAAGAGACTTTAACCTTCGGTGCAAGTATTTCAACGAACCTTTTCCGGACACTGATGAGATTATTTCACAGGCAAAATCAATAATTGCTCAGAATCTTCTGGCAGAGCCTGCTTCTTCAAGTATAAAACTGAGGTATTATTCGCGGGATTTTTTAAAAAACGGCTTTATTATTGACGGAGGATTCGGCGAAATTGCCCGCCGTCAGTATTTGAATAGAATTGTTAGACTGGGAAGTTCTGCATTACTAAGGAAGGACATTAAAAAACTCTTTACATTAATGTACGTTCCGCGTGCGGATATCTTTGCAGATGAATATGCAGATCAACTTAAAAAAGCTGTACTTTTAGACTTGGAATCTGTGTTAAATGATATGCCGCCTGTTAAAGAGATTGGCGTCGAGAATTTTGTTGATTTGCTTGCTGTAAGGACAAGATTTCCCAATTGGGGCGGCTTGGAACAGGCAAGAACAGATGCAAGTGTTGTGAGTTACATGCCGATGGTACAGCCTTCATTTTTGAGAGCTGTATTCCGAACCGATATAAAAGAGAGAGCTAATGGAAAGACTTATAAAGAAATTATCCGGTCAAAAGAGCGGCGGTTAAAAAAATATCCTTTGGTAAAATCCGGAACGACCTATCCATTTGGCCTTCCAACATTAGCTGCATATGGCCTGGTAACAATAAAAAATAAAATATCAAAAACATTTATTGATACCACAATAGATCGGTTTCTTTTACAAATCAAGGATTATGTTATAGACCTTATAAATACCACTGAAGTCATAAATTGGAAAGGCTATGATAAAAAAAAGATAAAAGCAATTGTTGATAATTATTACAATGGAGATAAGCGATTTAAACAATCTCTGGATTGGTGGCTTACTTTCGAATTATGGAGACAATCGCTGTCTAACCGGAAGTGACCGGAATTTCTAAAATATTCCACTAAACGTCAGCATTATAAACAATCCGCCGAAGTTTTTCATAAATCCGCCTTCCATCACTTCGATGCCGTCCGGGAACGGTGCGATAAAATACTTTACGCTGAGTCCAGACATTGTTCCTTTATCCATTCCAAAAAAAGCGCCGGCTCCAATAAATCCGCCGAGTGTATAACGCGGGTGTCCGTACTTCAGGCTTGTAAAAAAGTCCAGTTTCTCCCTGTAAGGATATCCGAAGAAATCGTACAAAATCTCGCCTGATAAATAAGGCGAGACATATACCATTGTTGGCCCTATGCCGGCCGATAAATACGGACGGAGATTCTCGGCAATATCATCTTTAAACAATCTGTACTGTAGGCTTACTGTTAACGGAATAAGAAGCAGGCGGTTCTTTTTACCGGGAACGTAACTTTCACCGTAATAATTGTATTGTTCCACTTCCGCGTCATCCTTGACATCGGAAATTGCGAAATTAACTGTCATCGCCAGTTCTTCGCTGAATTCGTGTCTGTAAAATGCACCCAATCCGAATCCATTATTGGATAAAAGTATATCCAATCCCCAGGTATTTACAGTTGGACTATAGGCCTGTTCGTGAATAAGATTCGGATTTGAAGGCGTGAAAATGACGGTCGTATCCGGCTGCGGAATCTGGGCCGCCGTTTTTAAATAAATAATTACACTAAAAAAAAACAATAAAGCCGTACGATATTTATTTGTTCTTACCTTCATTGCTTCTAATATATAAAATGTGATATTTAAATTAAAGATCCCGCTTATCTTATCAAAAAAATACATGATTTTAGATATTTTGTTTCGGGCATTGCAGGTATAACCGGGTGATCGGGCGCTGCGCCAGTTAATTCAAGCAATTGTATCCTCCGTTTTGATTTTACCGCTGCCTGTTCTATAGCAGAAAGAAATCCGTCTTCTGTAATATGATGCGAACAAGACGCGGAGACAAGATATCCTCCGGGCACGATTAACCGCATTGCTGCTGCATTGATATCTTTGTAGCCCTTGAGTGCCGCCGGAATATTTTTTTTGGACTTTGTAAAAGACGGTGGATCGAGAATAATAATATCAAATCTTTTCCTGTCATCGTCCAATAGTTTCAATGCCTCCAGTACGTCCTGAACTTTAAAATCCGCATCCAGTATATTAAGCCGGGCATTTACCTGTGCCTTGAAGACGGCGGCCTCGGATATATCGATTCCCCGGACCGAGCCGGCTTTGGCTGCCGCTGCATGAAGGGCAAATCCTCCTTCATTGCAATAGCAATCCAATACTGAGGCGCCTTTTGCGTAACGCCGTATTGATTTGCGGTTCTCGCGTTGATCCAGAAAGAATCCAGTTTTCTGGCCGTTCAGCACGTCAACCTCGAATTTTACACAATCGTCTTCTATGATTGTAACACCGGCATTTCCGCGCAGAACCTTTTTCTCGATTGGCAGGTCTTCCAGGGTGCGGATTGCAGCATCGTTGCGGGCAACGATTGCTTTTGGATGGAATAAAGATTCCAGCACATCGCATATAAGTGAGATATGTTTTTCCATTCCTGCACAAAATGTCTGCAGTGAAAGAAATTCGTTGTATTTATCGACGATAAGGCCAGGCAGGAAATCCGATTCACCATGCACCAGACGGAACGTCTCGGAGCCGGGATATAATTTACGGCGTAAATCAAGCGCTTGCTGGAACCGGCGTTCAAAGAAACCGGCCGAAATTTCTTCCTGTTCCGATGTTAAAAAGCGCAATGAAATAAGAGAGTGCGGATGAAAAAAGCCAAGTCCGAGAAACTTCCCATCGCTCCGTAACAGTTCTGCAACATCTCCCGCCGAGGGATTGCCGCGTATAGATGCAATCTCGTTGCTGAATACCCATTGATGCCCGGATATTATCCGGTGCTCTTCGTTTTTTTTGAGTAGAACCTGCTTTTTCATACAGTCAAATTAGATAGTTTTTTATGGATAATCAAGCTGAAGGCCGTTCAGGTAAAATTGAGTACTTTACATTGAATTAAAAGATGATAAATTTGAATATCATTCCACTATTAGATAAGAGGCAATAATGAAAATATTAAACGGATCAATACTCTATGTCTGTATTTTTCTTCTATGCAGTTTTATATCATGCTCGGATTCATCAAGCGGCAATTCAGGTCCCGACGGTGAATTGTATATAAAGGTTCACGACGCACCAGCAGATTACGATCAGGTGAATGTTACTATAAGTATTGTCTCTATTCATAAAACCGGCAATCAAAATTTAAACTGGTCTATAGCAAGTGATAAGTCTGTTACGGCCGACTTGTTAACACTTAGAAACGGCAACACCGAAGAATTGGTTATGAATAAAGTGAGTGTGGGAAGTTACGATAAAATTAAACTGCGTTTTGGGCCCTGCACAATAGTTGAAAACGGGATAGAATACGAATTAAATCTTGATTCTGCTCCCCAATTTGAAAAAACAATGGATTTCAGCTTTGAAGTCGAGGGAGGAAAACAAACCCAGTTGTCTTTCGATTTTGATATACATCGTTCTATACGGAAAAATGGGATTGGCCTTTACACGCTTTCACCTGTAATTCGTATTCAGAATACGATATATTGCGGTTGGATATCGGGTTCTGTTATTGATACAGTAGGCAGCAAAGTCAGTGTCCCGTCAACCGTCTATACATCTACAGAATTGGATTCTGTCTCAACAAAAAACGAACCATCTACTGGGTCGTTCCGGCTGTCCGATTTGCCGGAGGACTTTTACTCAATCCTGATTGTTCCTGATGATACGCTTAAATATCATTCAATTCAGATTGACAGCTTGCTGGTCGAAAGGCAGAAGGGAACCAATATTGGGGTAGTTGTACTGAACCGGCGGTAGAATTATTCCGGCATCCTGCCGTGTTTTTTGCCGTAATCAAGAGTCATTTTAACATTTTATAATGACATCAGGCGGTTGGTATTCCGCTTGATGTCATTTGTGTTTATATTGGATATGAAAGGATATATATGAAGCATGTTAAATGTATTGTGTTTGATATGGATGGGACACTGACACAGACAAATCAATTGATTTATGATTCATTTAATTATATTGCCGGAAAATATGCCGGAAAGACGTACACAATTCCCGAGATACATGCAATGTTTGGTCCGCCAGAGGAAGAAGCTTTACTGGCGATTGTCAGGCCGGATCAAATAGAAGAAGTAATGAGAGACTATCTTGAATTTTATAGAACGAATCACAACCGGCTTGCGCGCCTGTATCCGGGTATTGAAGAAATTCTCAGCTTTTCAAAGGATAGCAGGAAGCACCTTGCATTATTCACGGGAAAGGGGATACATACTGCAAAAATTACACTTCAGGAATTTCGTATTGAAAAGTATTTTGATTTTCTGGTAACCGGAAATGACGTAGTCAATCGCAAGCCGTCGGCAGAAGGACTGCATAAAATTATGGAGCATTTCAGACTTAGTCCCGACGAGATTCTTATGGTCGGTGACGCGGTGCCGGATGTAAAAGCGGCGCATGAGGCCGGAATCAGGATCGCGGCAGTGGTATGGGATTCATATGCCAAAGATGTGGTTATGAAAATGAAATCGGATTATATTTTTCATAACGTCGGTGAATTTCATGAATGGCTGAAGAAGCACTTCTGAATATCCGGTTTGCCTGTTACGTTTATTCCAAATAAAATCCATAGTAAATTATTAAAATAAAAAATATGAAGAGATAAAAATGAATCCATTGCGTGTTGGTGTTATCGGTACAGGACATTTAGGTGCTTTACATGCAAAATTATACTCACAGATTCCGGCTGTACGTTTAATCGGTGTTTTTGATATAGATCAGGCGCACTCGGCTAAACAGGCAGCGGAATTCGGAGTAAAGGCATTTGAGAAATTGGACGATCTCCTGGAAAACGTGGATGCAGTCAGTATTGCCACATCTACTCAATCGCATTATGATGTGGCGATGCAGGTGGCCGGGCGGGGAATACATCTTCTGATTGAAAAACCGATTACAACGACTATTGAACAGGCACGTGAGTTAACGGATTTAGCAGAAAAAAAAGGATTGAAGCTTCAGGTCGGGCACATCGAACGCTTTAATCCGGCAATCCTGGCGCTGGAACCGTATAAAATTAATCCATTGTTTATCGAATCGCACCGGCTCGCACAATTTAATCCGAGAGGATCCGATGTTGCAGTTGTACTGGACCTGATGATCCATGATATAGACCTGATTTTAAGTTTGGTTAAGTCAAATGTAACTCGTATTGATGCGAACGGGGTTGCAGTTATTTCAGATACTCCGGATATAGCAAATGCGCGGCTTCAGTTTGAAAACGGATGTGTTGCGAATGTGACCGCAAGCCGCATCTCACAGAACAAAATGAGAAAAATGCGGCTTTTCCAGAACGATGCGTATATATCGATTGATTTTGCACAGGGCCTGGCCGAGGTATTCCGCCTGGTGGATGAAAATACACCGGATATAAAACCGACTATGATGCTGGGAAAAATAGACCAGGGCCGGCACAAACGGATGATTGTATACGAACAACCAGAAGTGCATGAAGTGAATGCTTTGAAATATGAGCTTGAATTGTTTGTAAAAGCTGTACAAAGCGGCGTCGAACCCCCGGTTACAGGTCGGGATGGATTGCGTGCATTGGAAGTTGCCCAGGAGATTCTTATGAAAATAGAAGATCAAAAGACAAAGGCAGTGAAGTGATCAAAATAATTGATATATCGGATGATATATTGAAAAGAATCGGCAGGATTGCCGACCGTGAAAAGATTGTGGTTTATGTTGTAGGCGGTTATGTCCGCGATTATCTGCTCGGCAAACAGGTAAAAGATATCGATATGGTTGTTATGGGGAGCGGAGTGGAATTCGCAAAAAAAATTGCCGCGGAATTTGGCAAAACCAATTTGGTGGTATTTGAAAATTTCGGCACGGCAATGCTCCAGGCAGGCGATCGGAAACTGGAATTTGTCGGTGCGCGTAAGGAAAGCTACAGTAAGAATTCACGCAAACCTCATGTTGAAGGCGGCACACTGGAAGATGATCTGTCGCGCAGGGATTTTACCATTAATGCCATGGCATCGAGTCTTAACACTGAAACATTCGGCCGGCTGGTTGATCCGTTTGAAGGACAAACGGATTTAAAGGCCGGTATCTTGCGCACTCCACTTGATCCGGAAACAACATTTGATGACGATCCGCTTCGTATAATGCGTGGAATACGATTTTCGGCTCAGCTCGGATTTACAATAGAGCCCAAAGTGCTTGACGCTGCGAAGAAAATGGCAAAGCGACTTGAAATTGTATCGCAGGAACGGATATCTGATGAATTTTTAAAAATAATGTCGAGTCTAAAACCATCTGTCGGTCTCAAAGCGATGTACGATTCGGGAGTTATGAAGATTGTTTTTCCTGAAATTGCCCGTCTGGGAGGAGTCAACCAGCGGGAAGACTATCACCATAAAGATGTATTCCGCCATACTCTGCAGGTCGTAGATAAAGTAGCAGAAATCTCCGATAATCTCTGGCTGCGGATGACAGCTCTGTTGCACGATGTGGCCAAACCAAAAACAAAAGCGTTTGTTCCCGGGACGGGTTGGACATTCCACGGGCATGAAGAACTCGGTTCGCGTATGATAAAAAAGATATTTCAGCGCATGCGGTTCCCGCTGGATCACCTGGGTTATGTAGAGATGCTGATTCGCCTTCATCTCCGTCCGCAAGCATTGGTCGATGACGGGGTGACAGATTCCGCCGTTCGCCGATTAATGTTTGAGGCAGGTGAGAATATTGATGATCTTATGATATTATGCAGGGCTGATATTACATCAAAAAATGAAAAACTTATTAAACAGGTAACATGTAATTATGACCTTCTGATAAAAAAAATGAAGGAGGTGGAAGAAAAAGACCGTATTAGAAACTGGCAGCCGCCTTTGCGCGGCGAAGAAATTATGCAAGTCTGCGGATTATCAGAAGGTCCTATGGTCGGCGTGCTTAAAGATATGATTACGGATGCTATTCTCGACGGGACAATACCCAACGAACATGAAGCGGCTTTGGAGTATCTTCTTTTAAAAAAAGACGGTATATTAAAGCAAGCGCCATTAAAAAAGAAACGAAACCGTATTACTTGAAACTTTATCGATTTTGAGCGTGTTTAAGTTTCTAATAATCTCTTTTTTCGATTCTGCTGAAACTTTAATCAATTTTTATCGTTTAATTATTATAGTTATAATTTCTACCAACACTTGAATTATTGGAGATATTTTAATGAAAAAAGTAATGATTTTTGCCTTATTTTTAGCATCCTATTGCAGCGCGCAGGATCAAATGGAAATACCAAAGACAATTATGCTGAAAGATGCAATTTCCATTGCATTACAGTATAATTTAAATGTTGTCCAGGCGGTAAATAATGTAGATGCTGCAAGGAGTACAAAACTATCCAGGTATGGTTCATATTTGCCGTCTCTTACTGCATCAGCAGGCTGGGGGAGGAGACAAAACGAGACACAATATGACACAACTTTAACTACTGGATATAATGCAGGATTGGATCTCAGATATACAATTTTTGATGGATTATCACGGGAAATGAATCTCGGTAAATCCATCTCCAATAAAGAAATTGCCGATCAAAATTATTTGCGAACAAAACAATCAATTGTATACGAAGTACAGGCAAGATATCTTACAGTATTACGGAATGAGCAGTTAGTGCGGGTGAATGAAGAAAATCTGAAACGCGAACAAAAACAACTTGAAAGAATTCAGGAATCAAATCGCGTCGGAGCACTGGCGATAGGTGATGTATATCGTCAGCAATCTGCCGTGGCGACTGACGAATTTAATCTCATCACCGCGCAAAATACATACGATAAATCCGTTGCCGATTTGCTTGCGCTGATAGGTTTGGATGTGCAGGATGATTATCATATTGCAGATTCTTCAATCCCGACAGAAGTCGACCCGGTTGAATTTTCGCAGCTTCCGACGCTGGAAAGTTTTGCACAATACCGGCAAAAAGCACTTGATGCCCGGCCGGATTATCAGGTTGCATCTGAGAACCTGAAAAGTACTTCATATTCGGTAGTTTCAGCTTGGGGACAATATCTGCCGAGTGTTAGTGCGTATGCGGGTTATGGTCTCAGCGCACCGGAAATGTCACAATTGTCCGACAATAAAACTTATAGCTGGGGATTGAATTTAAACTGGACTTTATTTAATGGGTTTTCTACTAACGAGATGGTTCAAACCGCGAAAGTGCAGAAACGGAATGCTGAAATAAATCTCCAGCAAACTGAAAGAATCGTTAGTGTCGATGTAAAAAAAGCAATTCTTGATCTTGGGGCAAGCAAAAGACAATATGAAGCGAGCGTAAAAGCCCTGACCTCAGCTTTACAGGATCATAAAGTGGCGGAAGAAAGATACAATCTTGGTGCCGGTACGATTATTGACCTCCAGACTGCGAATGCAAACTATGTGAATGCACAGGCGAATAAAGTCTATGCAACGTATAATTTTATTACAGCAAAACGCAACCTGGATTTTGTTGTAGGTGAACAAGTATACTAGTAAAGTTTATTTATCAAGGGCGTACTGCTTAAATTTAAGGAGTTTACAATGGCCAATGGAAATGGGAAGAAGAAAAAAAAGAAGTTAATTATTATTTCACTTATTGCTGCTGTTCTTATAGTATTAATTGCTTTGGTGATTATCGGCAGTAATCGTGAACCTGTGTTCACTGTACAGACTGAAAAAATACAGAAAAGAAATGTGACGCAAATTGTTACAGCGACTGGGAAAATCCAGCCTGAAGTTCAGGTAAAAATCAATGCGGAAGTAAGCGGAGAAATAATAGAACTGCCGGTTCGTGAGGGTCAACAGGTTAAAAAAGGACAGCTGCTTGTGCGTATTAAACCGGACGCATTCCTGGCTCAGTATGAAAGAGCGCAGGCCAGTTTAGAGATGGCAAAAGCCAGCTTGCGAAAATACGAAGCAGAATACAAACGTGCTGTTGAACTTTATGATAAAAAACTCATTTCTGATTCGGAGATGGAGGTTGCAGAGGCAACTTATCAAAACTCAAAAGCATCATTTGATCAGGCGAATGCTTCTCTGAAAGAGGCGAATGAGACTTTTTCCAAGACTGCAATCAAATCACCAATGACAGGTGTTGTCAGCCAGTTGATTTCAGAATTAGGTGAACGGGTAAGCGGCAGCAGTTTTACACAGGGAACTGAAATAATGACCATCGCGGATTTGTCGACTATGGAAGCACGAGTTGATGTCGGCGAGAATGATATTGTGATGGTTAGCAGGGGAGATACAGCAAGAATTGAAGTAGATTCCTACCCCGATAGAAAATTTGTTGGTGTTGTTTCGCAGATTGCCAATACGGCAAAATCAACAGGCCTCGGCACACAGGATCAGGTAACGAATTTCGAAGTCAGGATACTCATTTCAACGCCTGAGGGAATAAATTTCAGGCCCGGTATGTCTATGTCTGCAGACATTGAAACAGAGACGAAGAATAACGTACTGACGGTACCGATACAATCCGTCACGGTTCGTGTACCTAAAAAAGAAAAAGGAGAAGAACCGAAAGAAGGCGAAGCGCAGTTAGACAACAGTAAAAAGAAAAAAAGTGATGACAAATTGGAAGAAGTAGTGTTTGTCGTTAATGACGGTAAAGTGAAAACCGTTTCTGTGAAACGAGGCATAAGCGACGATACATATGTCGAAGTGCAGGCCGAAGGAATAGAGGGACAGGAAGTAGTGTCCGGACCATTTAAGGCGATTAACCGCGACCTTGAAGTAGGCTCGAAGGTGAAGATTGATAACAAATCAAAATATAGAACCGGCGCGAGTGCGGATAAAGATGTAAAATAACATGTTTTATGTGTCAATCTTAAAGTAAAAGGTAGAATAGCAAAAAAGAGAAGTCCAGATGAAGAATAAATTATTGATAATAGGAATTCCAGCTGCGATGTTATTTCTGCCGATATTTAAGAACCTGATTGCTCAAACAATAGAGGAAGGAACAATTTTTGTTCAGCAAAAGAATTTTTCAGCAGCAAAATCAGTTTTCGACAGTATTTTGACAAAAGATAATGAAAATGCCGAAGCTCACTTTCAACTCGGAATGGTATATATCAACAAGTGGAATCCGGAGCGAAATGTTGATGAAGCTGCGGATCATTTGGAAAAAGCGGCGGAATTGAATCCGGACAATGCGGAATATCAGTTTCAATACGGAGTTGCCCTTGGTAAAAAAGCAAAAAAAGCCGGTACTATCAAACAAATGTTTATTACACCAGGGATAAAGGATGCTTTTTTAAGGGCTGTTGAATTGAATCCAGGGCATTTACGTGCAAGAATAGCGTTAGCCGAGTTTTATCTGACAGCCCCGTCGATAGTAGGAGGAGATGTTGTTGACGGGTGGAAGGAATTTGATGAGGTTATTAAACTTGACGAAATTGCCGGCCGTTCGGCTAAAGCCTCTTTTCTGGAAAGAAAACAGAGAAGTAACGAAGCTGAAAAAGAATATATAGCGCTTGCAGCTTCTAAGCCGGACGATTGGAGAGTCTGGAGAAAATACGGATACTTCAGACTGCGCGCAGAACGCAATGATGATGCTTTGGATTTTTTTAATAAGTACGTTCAGCTTCGTCCGGATACAGCGGATTCTTATAATTCTGTCGGTGCAGCATTGATGAAAAAAGGTGAAACTGACCAGGCAATAGAACTGTTCCGGAAAGCGCTGGAAATTGATAAGAATTATATTCCTTCCCTGCATAAATTGGGTGAAGCATATCAGATGAAGGGACAAATTAATGAAGCGAAAGAAATGTTCAAAGCAGTTCTGGATAATAATCCGTCTGAGCGGTATCGTAAAGCTGCAGAGAAAAAATTGGAGGAAATCAAGTAATGGATGAGGGAATAATGTCGACAATAATTAAATTTAAAAATATCACAAAAGTTTACCAGGTTGGTGATGAGCAGGTGCATGCACTGGATGGTATATCAATGCAGATTCAGAAAAATGAATATGTAGCGATAATGGGGCCTTCCGGTTCGGGCAAATCAACAATGATGAATATTGTTGGCTGTCTTGATACACCCACATCCGGTCTTTACGAATTAAACGGCACGAACGTAAGCGATATGGATGATGACGACCTGGCTAAAATTCGGAATAAGGAAATCGGGTTTGTATTCCAGACATTTAATCTTCTTGCAAGATCGGACGTTCTTCATAATGTTGAGCTCCCGCTTATTTATGGAGGCATAGGATCTGCGGAGAGAAGGAAACTTGCACGGGCTGCGATTGAACGTGTGGGATTGACTGATCGTATCCACCATAAACCAAACGAGCTTTCCGGCGGTCAGAGGCAGCGTGTAGCAGTTGCACGTGCATTAGTTACTCAACCGGCTATCCTGCTGGCAGATGAACCGACAGGAAATCTGGACACAAAAACCGGTGATGAAATAATGATGCTTTTTGATACGCTGCATAAAGAAGGCAATACAATTATTCTGGTTACTCACGAAGAAGATATTGCGATACATGCACATCGAAGAGTTCGTTTACGTGATGGAAAAATTGAAAACGATGAAATGGTAAAAAACAGAAGAATAATAAAATAGGCTTTATACCGGGATTATTATGAAGTTCATATTTGATGAGTTCAAAGAAGGAATGCGAATTGCGTTTGCAGCGATACGTGCGAATAAAATGCGCTCTGTCTTGACGACTCTGGGTATTATTATCGGTATTCTTTCGGTTACTCTTATGGGAACAGCGATTGAGGGTCTTGACCGTGCCTTCAATGAAAGCCTTGCATCGCTGGGGCCGGATGTTCTTTACATACAAAAATGGCCATGGGGTGATCGTGGCGACGACTGGTGGAAATATCGAAACAGGCGGGAAGTTAAAATACAGCAGGCAAAAGATATTGAAAAATATTCTGAATTGGCACAGGCTGTGAATCCGGCAATAGGGGAAATTAGGAATGTTAAATATGGCCAGAAGCTGGTAGAGAATGTAACGGTCGTCGGTACAGGAGCCGCTTTGCTAGAAACAAGCGGAGCAACAATCGCTTTCGGGCGTTTCTTTACACGGTTTGAAACTGACGGAGGCCGGCCTGTCTGTGCTATCGGTTCAGAAGTTGCAGCTAATCTTTTCCCTAACGAAAATCCGATAGGTAAAACAATAAAAGTCGGCGGTTACGCATATCAGGTTTTAGGTGTATTTGAGAAGCAGGGAAGTTTTCTCGGTGAGCAAAGCTTGGATAACAGAGTCTATGTTCCTATATACCGGTTTTTTAAGGAGTTTATGTCTCGTCGTGGTGGTATTTCAATAATGGTAAAGGCAAAATCTGTCGAAGAAATGGATAATACAATAGAAGAAATTCGCGGCATAATGAGAAAATCCAGGAGACTTTCGCCGAAGGATGAAGACGATTTTGCTATTAATCAGCAGGAAATAATCGTCCAGACATTCAATCAAATCGGCGGTGTCATCGCTGCAGTTGGATTGTTCATCACCGGGATGTCTCTGTTTGTCGGCGGAATTGGTATTATGAATATTATGTTTGTTTCTGTCACTGAACGGACAAAAGAAATTGGAATCCGTAAGGCAATCGGTGCGCCGCGAAGAACAATACTTTTGCAGTTTTTAATTGAATCAGCTGCTTTATGTCTTATCGGAGGCATTGTCGGTATCATTATTGCTTTTCCATTAAGCCTGATTATTGATACATTCCTCCCGACTGCTATGCCTTTGAGCATTATATTGATAGCGCTTTTTATTTCAGTATTTGTCGGAGTAATATCCGGATTTTTGCCGGCTTTCAGAGCATCGCGTTTGAATCCAGTAGACTCATTGCGGTATGAATAAAAATAACATCAGGTAATAGAATGGATTTTTCAGAGATAGTAAAACTTGCATTAAATGCCGTCCGCTCAAATAAACTTCGTTCGGCACTGACTCTCCTCGGAATTATTGTCGGTGTTTTTTCCATTATCGGAGTAATGACTGCTGTACAGGTTTTACAAAACAGCATTGAAAGCGGATTGAGCAGTCTGGGCACACATACTTTTCAAATTCAGAAGCAGCCTATAATGGTTAACCATTCAGATTGGCTGAAAGCGAGGAAGAGAAAAGATATAAAATATGCCCAAGGTCAATTGGTTAAGGAAAAGATGTCGCTTGCTATGTATGTTGCTCTGGAATCCTGGAGAGGAGGACAGACTATTCAATACGGTTCTCTGAAAACAAATCCCAGCGTGTCAATCTGCGGCGGTGAGCCGGATGGCATAGCTACGAACAACTGGACAATTAATGAGGGGCGCAGTTTTACCAATGATGAATTACTTCGCAATTCCAGAGTTGCAGTTATTGGTGCAGATGTAGAAAAGAAACTATTTCCGAACGGGTATGCCGTAGGAAAAGAAATTAAGGTCGGTTCGAATCAATATGTCATTATCGGAACATTTGAATCAAAGGGTGCCTCTCTCGGCGGAGATACCGATAATTTTGTTTTTATACCGTTGACTGCTTTTCTTGATCAGTACGGAAAGCTGCGCAGTATAAACATTTTGGTTAAAGCAATAAGTGCCGAACAATATGATGATTGTGTTGAAGAGGCCAGGATGCTTCTTAGAACCATCCGAAATGTGCCGCCGGGAGAGGAAGATGATTTTACAATATTCTCAAATGATTCTTTGATAGAGACTTTTAACGAGTTTACTTTGTATGTAAAGATGGGTGTAGGTTTTATCAGCTTTATTGCATTGCTTGCAGCCGGTATAGGAATAATGAATATCATGCTCGTTTCTGTAACCGAGCGTACGCGAGAGATAGGCATCCGAAAAGCTATTGGGGCAAAACGCTCAAATATTCTTGCTCAATTTATAGTGGAGGCAATCGTTTTATGCGAGATTGGAGGCATAATAGGTATTCTGCTGGGTATTCTTGGCGGCAATTTAACAGCACTATTTTTTTCATTTCCCCCTGTATTTCCGATCGATTGGGCGATAATAGGATTAGTTATTACATCATTAGTCGGCATAATTTTCGGCGTTTATCCTGCCTGGAAAGCCGCAAATCTGGATCCGATTGAATCTCTCCGATACGAATAAATAATCGCTGTTTTTAACTGCAGCGATTTTTATTTGAGAAACATCTTCAGTTTGCATTCTGCTGGTTCATCCCTAAAATCCGGTGCGTTGGTTCATTATACTTCAGAGGCTATTTCAGCAAATACTTTAATTTTTCTCTGCACCAATAATTGAGAGAAATAAAATGATAAGGAGGAGTATAAATTGAACAAGGTAGAATTTGGTGATGCTTTTATTTAGGACTTTAAGATTAGTTTCCGCTTCCTCGTCAGGCTTTTTTTCCGGCATCTCTTGTGTCAGTTTTGTCCGCCGCCTGAAAAGGATCGGCCCTAAAACTGTACCATTGATAAGAAGAAATGCAAATAGTATGATCTTTGCAATGAGCCAACCTTCTGTATAAAAAAGATTGATTTTGCCGCCATAGATGCTGAGAATATTTATAAAACCTGTAATAAATAAAGTTATTGAAGCCAGGAGGAAAAGAAAAGAGAACCTGCTGCTTATTTTCCCTAAGAATAGTTTTTGGTTCCATTCTTTTTCATTTCTTATCCGCTTTTCAATTATGCACCCGCCCAAAAAGGAAGTGAATATGATTCCGAAACCGATAAGATGAAAAAGTGCGTTAATTATGCTATACATATATGCCTCGTTTCTGAGATTATTTTTAAATGTATGTCATAATAGATATGAAGAAATGTTTGTCTTTATTATGCCTCGTTTCGATGCAATGCAATACCCTCCCGGATTTTCCATTCATCTTCAGTTATTCCGTAGATATTGAGGTCTACAAAATGATCATAAAGAAATTCTGCCTGCCTCGCTACACCTTCTTTTATAAGGCCAAGCCGTTCAATAACATCACAGCTTTTTTTATTTTCAGATGCGCTTCGAATCTGAACGCGATGAAGCCGTAATTCTTCGAATGCGTAATTTATCATTGTGCGGCAGGATTTTGTTATGATTCCCAATCCCTGATGCTTTTCATCTATCCAGTACCCGATTTCGGTATTTTTATTCGGCCAGTCTATTTGCACAAAGCCGATTACACCGGCAAGCCGGCCGCGGTACCGAATCCCGCATTGAAAACCAAGATTCTGTTTATGCTGTTCCTGGGAAAGCTTTATGAATGCCATGCTGTCGCCGGCCGAGACATTGCCGTCAACCCATGGTACCCATTTACGCAGATATGAACGGTTGTTCTGTACCAAATTAAATAATTCTGCCGCGTCGTACGTTTCAAGAATTTTTAATTCAATGTCTTCATCAACTTTAAGAAAAAGCATCTGGTGTTTCAATTAGATCCAATGTTCAGTGATATCTGCCGGTTGCCGAGGTCATTTTTTCTGCCGGAACAAACGAATGAATGCAACGCCGTAATCGCGAATGCATAACAGCCATATCCCCATAATTATCATACCGCTGTTTTCTAATATTTTCAAGTAGCCGATTTTTTCGGCATCCGGATTTTGCGAAAAACACCCGCAAGAAATATCCAAACCGCGAATAAGAGCAGAAATAACCATGATTGTGAATATGACCAGCATTGCTGTGATTAAGAAAGCGCTGGATCGCGGATAAATGCCGAGAATAAGTCCTAATCCGCAAATCAATTCCAGAGGGGGTAGTATTGTTGCGGTCGCAGTTGCTAAGCCGAATCCGATTACCTTGTAATTAAGTATCGATAATGTAAAAGCATCAGGATCGGCAATCTTATCCAGGCTGGAAATAACGAAAATCACCCCAAGCGTAAGCCGGATAAAAAATATCAAAACAGTATTGGTTAAGATTGATTTCACTGATAATCGATGGGATAATTGTTCTTTTTCCATTCCTGCCAGCCGCCGAAGAAGATTTTTATATTTTTAAAATTCAATCCATTTAATTCAGCTGCCAGTTCGATACTAGAATTGCATTCCACGCCGTCGCAGTAAATCACAAAAATTTTTTCCTTTGGGATAGTCTCCAGAACGGCTCCGGCTGTTTTTATACTGTCCAATCCTATATTTATCGCACCGTGTATATGCCCCCTGTTATAATCGAAATTATGACGGGAGTCAATAAAAAGTGCTTCCTGCGAGTCAAATAACTCCTTAGCGTTTTCCAGCGAAATCATTTCCAGATTTGATCCCGTTGAAGTATCATGTCCATCCTTTTCAGCGAAGAAACCCTGATTTGTAATAAATGTATAAACAAATCCGAAAACCGCCGCCGCAGCAATAATGACTGTTATTTCAAGAAGTACTTTTTTTTGTGCTTTCAATTTTCATTGATTCCTATATACGTAACTCTTATTTCAACAACAGGTTGTATCTTATGGTCTGTTAATATATATAGGATTTGATTGGAATATCCGGCCTTTTGCGGGGATGCCGTTACATCTACATTAAGCGTATCGTTCAGTTTAAGAGTTTTTTTATCAATTTTTGCAGTAACAGTTGGTGACGACGTACTGTCACCCTTAACCTTGACAGGATATCCTGATACATTCTTCAGCTCTATGTTCCTTGTCGCATTTTTTCCTACCGGTATTCTATCCATCCACAGGACATATGATCCCTGAACCGGTTGAAGTATTTCTTTTACCTCTGCAATTATGCTTACGGCGATATATTGTGAAGTCGGGTCGTTTGTATTAATATTAATATGCTTTTCCACTCTGCCCCTGTAACCGGCCGACCTGAATTCTATTTCGATAACATCGGATTGGCCGGGAAGAAGAATTCCTTTCGGCTTTTTCATGGTCGTACAGCCGCAGGATGCATTAATATTAAAGATGCGTAAAGTATCGTTGCCGATATTTTTTAGCGTAAGTTTTCCTTTCTTGTTCTCGCCTCCGTAAATGCTTCCCAGATTTAGTTCAGGTTTGTCGATAGAAAGCTTCGGCTGTGACAGTCCGGTGCAGGTAATAAAAAGTATAATAGTGCTTATTAAAAAAGTTCGTTCCATAGTTGCATCTCTTCCATTTATTGAGTTAAAGAATTCTGCCACCATACACCGGTCGATGCCATTTGTTTTAATATGGGGGCTATTCGATAGCGTTCTTCATGTAAATCTGAATGGAGCGCGGAAAGGACAGCATAAACCTGGTCCAGCCCGATCTGCTCAGCCCATTTAATCGGGCCCTGCGGAAATTGCATACAAAGCATCATGGCTTTATCAATGTCCTCCGGCGCTGCGATGTCCTCAGTAATTGCAAAAGCCGATTCATTTATGATTTGACACAGTATGCGCGGAAGTACCATCCCGATCCTGTCCTGGACTATCTCTATTTCTTTTCCTGTTGTCCGGAAAAAATGTGAAATAACTTCCAGCGTCTCTTTTGGAGTATAAATTGTCGGTGCAACTTCAACAGCAGGTCTATCAATAATTGTCGGCAATGCAGCAATACCTACCAGCCGATGTTTACCGGTTATCCAGGCCGATTGTTCGGTGGCTGTTATATTTATCGATGAAGAAATTATCGGTGCAGTCTCCGGTAATGCCTTTGCCAGTTTTTCCAAATTATTTTTCTTTGCAGAAATGTCAATATTCGTCAATTCAATTGCAATAGATGTATTTTTAGGGACAGAGCCTGCAACTGTTATTTTTGAATTTACAGGATTATGATTTTTAGAATATGGTTCATTCCATGAAATGCTTACACTGTACCCGTGAGCAATGCAAATTTCCGCATACTGTTCAACCATCGGAGCTTCGCCGACAATATATACATGGGCTTTTTCGGTCTTACTGTATTCCTGTATATTTGTGCTGTCCGTTTTGGGTGCAGGTTTTTCAGTGTCCGCTTTCTTAGGTGTCTGCTTTTTCGGCGGCACTTTTTGGATTTTTTCTGCAGTTGATCTTTTATGTATTTTCTTAATATTTTTCAATTTAGGAAAATTCGCTATTTAGTTTCGTCGTAATTATAAAAACCTTTTGCTGATTTCTTGCCTAGTATTCCTGACTCAACCATTTGTTTAAGTACCGGATGAGGACGCAGACGCGGTTCGCCGTATGATTGGTTGTACATTGATTCAATCTCTGCCAACACAGTGTCTATTCCTGTTTCATCCATCATTTCAAGCGGTCCGGAAGGAAAGCCGCCTATTTTCCTCACGATATTGTCGATCTGTTCAGGATATGCAACGTTTTCGCTTAATAAACGAAGGGCTTCGGTGAAAAAAGGAAGAGATATCCGGTTTACGATGAATCCGGGAGTATCTTTGACAATAACAACATCTTTACCCAGAAGTCTCGCCCACTCGACAGTCCTGTTAAGAGTCTCGGCATTTGTCTTATAGCCCTTTATGATTTCGACAAGCGCTGTTGTGCTTACGGGATTAAAAAAATGAAGCCCTATAACACGTTCCGGATATCGTGTCAGAGATGCGATTGATGTAATCTGAAGTGAAGAAGTAGTGCTTGCCAGGACGGCGGAACTGCTTGTCAAAGAATCTAGATGTTTGAAGAGATCTTTCTTTACGCGTATATCTTCTATTACAGACTCTAAAATACAGTCACAATGCCCGAGATCGGGCAGGCTGGTGCGTGTACGTATTCGTTCGATAGTCGGAGTGAATTCTTCTGCCGGCAGTTTCCCGAGGTTGATCATCTTCCTCAAATCCGCTTTTATTAATTCAAGCGATCTGCGGAGAATGGTTTCATTGACATCATAAATCTGAACGCTTATTTTTGACAAAGCAGCCAGCTGGGCGATTCCTCTGCCCATTGTACCTGCTCCAATAATACCAAGGTGTTTAAGCATTGCCTTATTCTATCCCGTTAATATTAAAAACATACTCAACAGAAGCCGAAAATACAACAGTGAGTCATTAGAATTTATTTATCGGTTTTTAATCGTTGTGTAAAGAATTGGTAGGCTATCAGCGCGATACCTGCTAAAAAACCAATAGCTGCAAAGTAGTACCATATATAATGTGCTTTAGCATACGCAGTTGATAGTTCGCCGGCGGCAATTGTTGAAGGATCCGGACAATACGCTGTCAGCAAATAGCCTGAAAGTCCAAAACCGATTAATGAAGACAAAAATGAATGCAGGTGGCTGAAACCGAGGTACAGTCCTTCTTCTCCTTTCGGTGCCTGAAGTGAAAAGAATTCCAGATACCGCGGCGAAATGAAGCATTCCGCCAGTCCCTGAATCGTTATTCCGATTATCATCATCATTGTTATAGGGTGCGATGCAAACAAACCGAACGAAATGGAATCTGTGCCCGAGAATTGGATTAAAGCACCCGCTGCCATACACAACGCCGAAATAGGCATAAGAAACATACCGACAGCCATTGATGTGATAGCTTTTGTGTGTCTCATTAAATGCGTTATGAAAACGACGCAGATCATAACGACAAGCGGATTAACATTAGCAATCCACTCAGGCGAAGCCTGTTCGCCGACTGTGCGCAATACATATTTCGGCATTGTTGCATACATCTGCTGTTGAATGATCCAGAAACCCGATACAATAATAATGAGGACAATGAGTCTAACATTTGTTGTAACGCGGACAAATCCAACCCATACTTCAGCAAACGACTTACCTTCTCCCTGAGTATGAGTTGTTTTATAAAAAAGAATAACGGTAACGAGTGCAATAAATGTCATAGCTGCAGCGTAAAAGTTGATGGATTCCAATCCCCACTGAAGCCGCAGAGGGAAAGCAAAAGTTTTTCCGAGAAATGCCCCCACATTTACTATTCCGTAGAAGATCGAAAAACCGCGGGCACGATTTTCCGTAGTTGTATTTTTTGCTACTGTTCCGGTGATAATTGATTTGATGAAGGAACCGCCGAACATGAGAATCACAAGCGCCGGCAGAACAGTATGTTTATACGGCAGGGCACCGAGTGTAAAGTATCCGATTGTTAATAAAGAAAAAGCAAGAATAATGGATTTTCGAAATCCGATTTTATCCGCAAAAGCGCCGGTAAAGGGAGGCAGGAAATACATGCCTGCAGACAAAAAACCGCCTATCCAGGCAGACCAGATATCGTTAAATCCGACTACCCGAGACAGATATAATGTGATGGCAATGAAGACCGCATAATAAGCAGCCCGTTCGAACAACTCGACTATATTTGCCGTCCAGAATGCACGGGGAAATTTCCAGGATGGATGCATATAATTATAATCTTATTTATTATTGTCATTTGAATACATATTTACAATATATAGAAAAAAACAGGAAACATTCGAGGATGTTTCCTGTTTTAATAGAATCGCTCGAAAATTATAACTTTATAAATAAACTCAACGAGGAAAATTTTGTAGAATTTAATGGATTATATGAATCATTCGTGCTGTAACTGCTTTCATCATAATGGATATTAAAATGCTCGATAAGCTGAGTAATTAATGAATTATCTTCCGCAACCAGTTTTATGATTTTAATTAATCCGGATGTTGATATACCCCAACCATCTGTGCTAATATGATCAAATCCTCCTCCATTAAATGAACCCTCCCTGATATATAGTATCTCACCTAATCCAATTTGCCAGCCTTGTGAAATTTTAACAGCATCTGTCAACTTACCTTGAATAATGTGTTTACCAAGACTCAAATCACCAAAAATATTACGATAATAGGAGCTTCCATCCTGATTCCGTCCGACGAGCAAATTATCCGCCTGCCGCGACCATGAAAAAGAAATTATCTTATTATCTGTTTTAATAAGATTAAGTCCTATTTCCATCGAAGCACCTATTGAGATGTTGCGAGGAAGTGGATCAGCCTGATTTGCATCCATATATTTTATTTTATCGCCTATATTTGTAAGGGCAGAACCAAATGATAAATTACATATTGGTGCAATACCTGTCATCAGTTCAAATTCTTTGTTAATTAATTCTGTCACTGGAACTTCTATAAGAAGTCCATAATCACGCGACCAGGCAGAAGCACCAAGCCCGACTAAGTTGGATTCTGTTTTCCTGAATGTAATGCCCAGTGCTACTTTAATACCAAAATCCAATCCGGCACCTAAACTAAATGCATCGCTATGTTCTTCAGAATTAGAAGTACCAACACCATCCGAGCTCTCAGCCGTAGTTACAACAAATTTTCCAAGGTCCAGATTAACGCGCGAATAGCCGATACCGATCGATAGTGGGAGAGACAGATACTCTTCCAAATTTGCCCCGCCGCTCAATACTAAAGTATTATACGTAAGATCATTTATTCCCAGTCCAGGTAACCACATGGTTTTGCTAGGATAGAAAGAGAACATAACATTATTTTGGATGCTGGAGATCCCCAGGTGAGCCGGATTGAAATAAATTGCATATGGATCGTCAGATATCCTGGAAACCGATGTACAACCCTGTCCGTTTGCCTCCGGAGATGGACTTATGAGGAGAAATGGAACGGCAGTGGTAGTGATTTGTCCGAACGCTGTTTCGATACAGAAGAGACAAGCAGTGAGAATTAAAACAAGATTAAAGAATACTCCGGTTTTGCTTTTCATAACACCTCCTGTGATATGGAAGAAGATTATATCGTTTTTGCCTATATACATTTCCGAAACGTTACTTTTCCGAAAATGCTGACGGCAGACCACTGATTTATCCTGTTAACCAGTGCGTTGTATAATACAACGATATATCAAATTACCATTTACTGGCTTTCAACAGTGGAGGTGTCATAAATTATTTGGTAATAAAGACAGCTTGAAAAAACAATAGCAATTTCGTTAATAAAAAAGGAATTTAATCTATTATTCTGTAATTTAATTTGTTATTTGGATATAATAACTATTAATAAACCATTCAAGAATTTTCTGGAACGAATAGGTTGATCAAAATGAAAAAAATGATGGTATTTGTACAGAATGAGAATGTCATCAGCGTTCTGCTTGTCATAATCTCATTTTTTATTTATCTAACCACAATGAGCCGTTCGATTGGTTTCACAGATTCGGGAGAATTGGCTACTGTTATTTGTACGCTCGGCATCGCGCATCCTACAGGTTATCCTTTATTCACTTTGCTGGGGAAACTATGGATGCTGGTACCTTTTCCGTTCGAGGAAATTCTCCGGTTGAATATTCTTTCTGCTTTTCTGACAGCTGTTGCGGTTGGTATATTTTATAAAACGGCATTTGCATTTGCCGTGTCGATAAACCTTTTTCCCCGGAAAAACAGTAAATCCAAAGAACTGAATAGTTATACAATTCTTTCGCCGGCAATCGCAGCTCTTGTGCTGGCTTTCTCGTCCACATTTTGGTCACAATCGACTTCTATCGAGGTTTTTCCGCTTCACCTGGTTTTAATTTTATTATCGGTGCAGCTTTTTATAAACGGTTTGGAAGAACAGCTCAAGCTGCCGAATCCTTTTTCCCGTAAATTGATTTTATTCGCATATGTATTAGGACTGGGCTTTTCGAATCACATGACAGCAGTCCTTTTACTGCCCGGATTTATATATTTGTTTTTTACAGCTTTTGGTTTTAATAAAGAATCATTCAAGCGTATTTTGTTATTGGTTCCGGTTTTTTTGTTGGGACTGTCAATATACCTCTACCTGCCGATTCGTTCATCTGTAAAACCGCTGCTTGATTGGGGACATCCGGCATCTATTGAAAGTTTTTTCTGGCATGTAACCGGAAAGCAATTCCGTGTGTGGATGTTTTCGAGTCTTGATGTAGTGAAGAAACAGCTGAGTTTCTTTATTAATAATTTTACAACAGAATTCAATATCACGGCTTTGGCTTTCGTACTGATCGGAATAATTGTGCTGTTCAAACGTTCTCGCCGGATCGCATTATTTTTACTGATCCTGTTTTTCACTACAATTCTTTATGCTGCAAATTATGACATATTCGATATCAATACATATTTTCTGCTTTCATACATCGCGGCTGGCTGGATGGCGGTTTATGGAATTGGCTTTGTTCTTGATTGGGCAGGGAGCAGGCAAATTGGATTTAAAACAGCAGCAATCGCAATCATAGCAATTCTTCCTGTGGGACAGGTTTTATTTAATTGGAACAGAGTTGACCAGACCAAAAATTTTCTTCCGCAGCGATTTACAGTTAATGCATTTTCTAATTTAGAACCGAATGCCGTTGTTCTGGCAAGTCAATGGGATTATTTTATCTCTCCGTCTCTGTACTATCAGTTTGTCAGAAAAGAGCGGCCTGATATTATAATAATTGATAAAAGCCTGCTGCAGGACCGTTCCTGGTATTATATCCAACTGCAGAGAACATATCCGGCATTTATGGATACGATCAGGCCCAGCGCTGATCTTTTTCTGAGTGAACTTAACAAATTCGAACACGACAAGCCTTTTAATGCAAGAATTATTCGGATATACTGGCAGAACCTCTTGAATGAGATAGTGGCGAAATCACTTCCGGAACGCCCGGTATATGTAGATGCACGGATAGACAGGGAATTTCCTTCGGTTTATTCACGCACGCCTGCGGGCCTTTTTTTACGGTTGTCACGTACAGAGGATACAAGCTATTATAAAACAACTGTAGCTGATTTTGGAATATGGGATAAAAAGCAGCCCGTTGCCGGTGATTTTGAAAAGTACTACGTAACAATGCTCCTAAGGGAAATTGATTGGCTGCAAAAAAGGAGAAGGATTGATGAAGCAAAAGCGGTTATGAATGAAGTAATTCGGATCCAACCCAAACAGTAAACAGTAAAAAAAATCCCCTTATAGATATTTTAGAATGCTTTTGTAGGGACACAATGCATTGTGTCCGGAAAAACTGTAGGGACACGGCATGCCGTGTTCCTACGAAATAATTCATACACCGATTTGATTTATCAAATCATAAATTAGTTCCGGTAGTCGAAGACTTTAGTTTTTCTCGTT
>JAFGLB010000007.1 GCA_016928255.1 Bacteroidota bacterium | reverse complement strand
TCCACGGTCAAGTGCAGTGCTCCCTGTACATGAAACTCGCCTCCGATGCCAGTACCCATCCTGACCGGCCCCCTGACTTCATTATGCCCGTCCCCATAATACAAATATGCAAGCGTGCCTGCAACAAAAAATCTGGTGGCATCGCTCCGCACCAGATCATACTGGTATTCACCGCCGATGCTCAAAGAAAGTTTTTCAGATGATTTGATAACACCAAAAACCGCCTGCAAAGACGATTTTGACGGCAAATGCGTCCGGAAACTGAGTCCGATACCCGAACCCCACCCTGCCGACATTCCCAAGCCATAAACTGATTTGTTTAAATCTTCAGCTTTAGCCAGACCCGAAGTTGTGATTTGTGAATTTGCCGCAGATACTGCAATTATTGATAAAACGCAGAAGAAGAGTAAGTTTTTTTTCATGTTGTCTCCGCATTTTTCCGCATAAGAGAAAAAAAGAAAACGAATGCAGTAAAGATACGATTTTCTGCGATAAAAGAGAAGGATTTTTGGCCGGTAATGAAGAAACCCTGCAGTAAATGTATTAGAGAACTAATTATATCAAGTTGTTGGAATATCTGTGGACTTCAGTAAGGCCGGTTTGGAAAAACCCCTTTTCTCCCCTCCCCTGTGGGGGAGAAATACATCCTGTTATGATGTAAAAGGGGGATTGAATATTTGTCTAAAATCTACTCTCGCTTTACATCCAGAACTTCTCTTATTTTTCTTAGAACATCTTCCTGTCTATACGGCTTCTGAATAAAATCCTTCGCTCCATTTTTCAGCAATTCTGCTTTTATATCGACGAATATGCCGCTTGTAAAAATAACTTTCACATCCGGATCTATCTGCTTCAACTGTTCAAATACTTCTCTCCCGTTCAACGTTGGCAATCCTATATCGGTAAAAACAACAGAAATTTTATCACGGTTCTGTTTGTACAGCTCGACTGCTTCAGCACCGTCCTCCGCTGTAATTACTTTATATCCTTTCAATTCGAACATGATTCTCGCGAGATCAAGAAGAGACTTTTCATCTTCAATAATAAGAATGGTCTCTGTGCCGCTTAAATCATCTGATTTTTCTTCCTTCACTGAATCATAATTATTTTTACAGGCAGCCAGCACAGGCAAATAAATATAGAACGTGCTTCCGTACCTTGGCCTGCTTTCTAAATCAACAAATCCGTTGTGAGCTTTTACGATACCATATACAGCTGATAGCCCGAGGCCTTTGCCTTTTCCCTTCGTCGAATAAAAAGGATCGAAAATCAGATCTTTTATATTTTCATCTATCCCGGTTCCCGTATCGGACACGCTGATGCAGATATATTGGTCATGCCTGGCTGCCGGGAAAAGCAACTGAATGTCCTTTCGTTCGACGGACTTAACACCGATGGTAATCGTGCCTCCTTCAGTCATGGCATCGCGTGCATTATTGCAGATATTCAAAAGTGCCAGCTGGAGTTTTGCAGCATCAGCGCTGATGCTTGGGATCTTTTCTTCGACTGCATTCTGAACTTTAATATTTGCGGGCAGCGACTGTTTAAGCATGGGTACAAAATCATTTATGAAGCCGGGCACGCAAAGCGGCTTGCGTGCAATATCACTCCTGCCTGTAAATGTCAGTATCTGCCCTATTAATTCCGCGCCCCGCCCTACCGCATTGTTGATTGCTTTAATAATTTCGGTGTGTTTCTCGGTGCCGACCTTGCTCATTTCCAACAAGGAAGATGACACAAGAATAGAACCGAAAATATTATTGAAATCATGAGCCAGCGTACCGGCAAAGACACCCAGACTCTGCATCTTCAACGTTTGAAAATACTGGCTCTGAGTGCGGTTTTGTTTTATTTCGTCCTGGGGAAATTCGGCCGCCGGCCTTCTGTTCTGCAGTTTCATCCCGTCAGGATTTATTGGGAACACATTATTCCCCATAACTTCCGCTGTGTTGTTCATAGTCACCTTCTTTTCTTCGTTTTCTTTCATTGAAATGGTATTATTCAATAACTGTGCTTTTTCTAATGTAATTCTCAGGTTTTTAAGGACCGCCTCTCTTTAACAAATGCCTTCAATCTGTTGAAAGAGAGTTTATGCTGTTTGATTATCAGCACCTAAGTTTTCGTTTTTATGCAATTCAAAAAAAATTATTAATGCGAGAGAGGAACTGCTTTAACATCGAAATTAAACTAATACGAATCAATACCGGGAACCCGGTATTTATGCAGAGGGTAAAAATAGCCGAAAAACGGCCTGTTTATATCAATCTTTCTTTAATCGCCTTGGCCACCATTGCATGCCGGTTGGATACATTCAGCTTGTGAAAAATGTTTTTTATATGGGTTTCGACGGTATTGTAAGTGATCGAAAGCTGCTGAGCGACCTCGGCACTGTTCATACCCTGAGAAATCCATCTAATAACCTCCCGTTCCCGGGCGGATAAATTATAAGCATCGCTCTCAGGATTTTCAGCTATAAAAGCATCTGTCATCCTTTGAGTAATCATTGGATCAAGCGGTGTTCCGCCTTTTTGAACAGTCTGAATTGCCCTGATTATATCCATCGGCTGAGAAGATTTCAACAGATATCCCGATGCTCCCCTCTTAAGGGATGTCCGTATGTCCGTGTCAAAATCGTACGATGTAAGCATTATAATATTGGTGGAAGGAGCAATTCGTTTGATGGACTCGATTGCATCCACACCTTTTGTTCCTGGCATCTTTATGTCAAGCAGTATCACCTGCGGCGGATGATTATTGGTTTCAAGAAATTCTATTGCCTGCCTGCTTGAGTGAAAGTATCTGTCGCAGGTAATCGAATTGCTGCGGTTCAACGCTTCCGACAATACAACGCAGAAACTTTTATTGTCATCAACAATCCAGACCGATATGCGTTTCTTTTTTTCCTGGATATCTTCTTGTGTACTCATGTTATTCTATTCATTAGATTCTAAATTTTAAACCAACTTCATTTAGTTAAGAATTAAGGGCCGACAGGTAAATTTTAAATTCTGTTCCTTTATCTATAACACTATGAACAGTAATGAATCCCGAATGGCTTTTAACGATGCCCATCGCAATCGAAAGGCCCAATCCGGTTCCGTTGCCGCTCGATTTTGTTGTAAAGAACGGCTCAAATATTCTTTCTATACGGTCTTCAGGTATACCGGTGCCTGTATCGCAGATCTTTATCAGGTGATATTTCCCTGCCTGTGCTTCAGGGCATTGGTCCAGGGAATTCTCATCTATGGTTACTTTATCGATACCGATGGTTATTTGACCGCCTTTCGGCATGGCATCTCTCGCATTAACTATAATATTCAGAAAAACCTGTTTTAATTGATTAACATCGCCCAGTACTGTATGGTCTTTGCTCGCGGTCTGCTTTTCTATACTAATCGTTTCAGGAAGCGATTGTTTGACTATTTTAAGAATTGATTCAATTAAATCCAATAAATCAACTTTTACCCTTTCACCGGGAATTCCATGGCCGTAAGTGATTATGTTTTTAATGAGATCGAGTCCGCTGCGTGCACTTTCCTCAACGGCATTAAGAACTTTCATGCTCGGCGGATCCGTCAATTTTTCCCTGAGAAGATTTACGGATATTGCGACCGGTGCCAGGACATTCTGGAGGTCGTGGGCGATCCCGCCTGTCAATAAAGCGATGCTTTCCATTTTTTGCGCACGCTGCAGCTTTAATTCCTGCCGCTTCTTTTCAGTTATATCCGAATTTACTATCAGTATCACCTTCTTTTTTGTAAGAAGGCTTTCCACTTGCTTCCACCTTCCCTGAATAAGAAGTTCATTTCCAGCTTTGTTCAGGTGATGCTGTTCCCCGTTCCATTCGCCGAATTGCAGCAAATCCTCCATTGCAAGATCGTATTCCTTCGCATGTGCGGTATCGAAAAATATATCCCGTATATATTTACCGACAGCCTGTCCCCTGTTCCAGCCGTATATCAATTCAGCCCCGTTATTCCAGAAAGTGATCCTGCCCTCATAATCTGTCACCATGATGGCATCCTGCGCTTTATCCAGCAGCATCGCCTGTTCCGTAATTTTATCCTGAGATACTTTTCTTTCGGTGATATCGACGATCACTCCATGAGCAAGATGTTCTTCACCGATCATTTTGGCGGAGAAAAGGATCCATAATTCCTTTCCATCAAGCCTTGTCGTCCTGATTTCATATTCCTGTATAAGATCGCCGCTTAAAAGCAGTTTTTGAATATCCTGGATATTCTGCGGCGGCAGTGAAGAAAAGCAGCTGCTCAATTCCTGTTCAGACGCACACCCGAATATTTGTTTCACCGCTTTATTCGAATCAAGGACTTCCCATGTCTCCAGCGAAAACTTGACGATTCCTGCGAGCGAGTTTTCGAATATGCTGCGATACTTCTTTTCATTTCTGGATATCTCTTCCAGCTTACGCTGTTTTTCAATCATCTCCCTCCATTTATAAATCCAGAAAACACAACCTGCTAAAATCGCAGCTAGCACCAGCTTGAACCATAATGTCTGCCAGAAAGGAGGCGATATTGTTATTCGTATTGAAGTGCCCTCATCATTCCATAATCCGTCACTATTTGTTCCCTTTACACGAAAAAAATATTCCCGGCTTTCCAGGTTTGTGTAAGTAGCAATGCGCCTGTCGGCATCCGTATAATTCCAATCCGAGTCAAAACCTTCCATCATGTAAGCGTACTGGTTGTTGTAGGGAGAGGCAAAGTGAAGGGAAGCAAATTCAAAAAGAAAAACATTTTCCTTGTACGACAGTTCCAGCTCTTTTGTTTCTGTTATCGATTTGTTTAAAATCATATGCCCGTTTAATTCTTTCCCTGCGTGTACGGATTTATTGAATACCTGGAAATCGGTAATCACAACAGGCGGAATATACGGATTGGTTTTTATGCTGTCCGGGAAAAAAACATTAAATCCGTTTATACCGCCGATATAAAGTTCACCGCTTTGACTTTTGAAGCCGCCGTTCACGCTGAATTCATTTCCCTGAATTCCGCTGCTTACTGTAAAATTCCTTATGGAAATTGTGCCCGGAGTAAATTTTGAAAGTCCTTTCTGCGTCCCAAGCCATAAATTTTCATGATCATCCTCTAATATCGACTGGATCGTATTACTGAGAAGTCCATGCTCTTCCCTGTAATGCGTAAATGCTTTCAATGACCGGTCAAATTTATTCAATCCGTCCGTAGTTCCCGCCCATAGTACGCCGGATTTGTCCACATGAAGGCATAGTACTTTATTACTGCTCAGGCTGTTCGGAATTCCCGGATCGTTCTTGTAGCATTTAAATTGATTCTTCTCCCTGTCGAACCTGTTCAGGCCGCCGTTTGCCGTACCAATCCAGAGAGCACCATCTTTATCCTCGCATATCGACCATATAAAATCATCGCTCAGGCTGTTCGAATCCTTCGGATTATTTCTATAATGAATGAATCTTTTGCTTGCGCGGTCAAACAGGTTTAGCCCCCCTCCATAAGTTCCAAGCCACAGAGAACCCTGTCTATCCTCGCAAATCGAAAAGACAACTTCATTACTCAGGCTGTTAGGGTCATTCGGATCTGCTTTGTAACATATGAATTTTTCTCTTTTCCGGTCAAATTCATAGAGCCCGGTATTTGTTCCGATCCATAATAAACCCGAGTGATCTTCAATAATAACCCTGAGATGATTATCCTGGATGCTGTTCGGATTATTCGTATTTGCCAGATAATGCTTAAATGTATTTCTTCGCCTGTTGAATTTATTAAGGCCTCCCCCTTCTGTGGCTATCCATAATATCTTTTCTCCGTTTTCATTCGTTTCACAAATCGAAGAAACAAGATCACTGCTCAGGCTGTTGGGATCATTAAGTTTCTTCCTGTAATGCAGGAACTTTGTTTTCCCCCTGTCGAGTTTATTTACACCTCCATAATCGCTGCCGATCCAGAGTATGCCGGATTGATCCTCGTAAATGCACAGAACCGCATTATTGCTTATGCTGAATGGATCCGCCGAATTATGTTTATAATGTATAAAACTCCTTCTTTCCCTGTCATATCGGTTTAGACCGTCGTCTGTGCCTATCCATAGTGAACCCGACCGGTCTTCGTAAATAGATCTAACCCTGTCGTTACTCAGGCTTTTTGGATCATAAAGTTTATTCCTATGATGAATGAATTGATTTTTCTCTTCGTCATACCGATCCAAACCTCCTCCCATAACTCCAATCCATATAGCACCGTTACGGTCTTCAAAAATCCTGTATGCACCATTTCCGGCCAGACTTTTCGGATCATCAGGTTTATGCTTATAGGCGATAAAACAATTTCTTTTATAATCAAACTGATTTAGGCCTCCGTTTGTCGCCGCCCATAATCTTTTTTTACTGTCGATGTAAACACAGGCAACCTGGTTATGGCAGATACTATTAGGATCATCGGGATCATGCATATACCGGATAAATTGCTTCTTATCCCGGTCAAATCTGTTAAGCCCTCCCGTAAATGTAGCAATCCACAGCGTTCCGGACGTATCTTCGCAAATCCACTGAATCATGTTACTGCTCAGACTGTTGGGATCATTAGGATCGTTTTTATAGCTGATAAATTTTTCTGTTTGCCGGTCGTATTGATTCAGCCCGCCGTCGGTTCCGATCCATATAATTCCGCTGTGGTCTTCGAAAATATATCTTACTGCATTATTGCTCAGGCTGTATACGTTTCCGATTTCAGATTTGTATATTTTTATTTTATAACCGTCATACCTGTTCAGCCCGTCATAAGTCCCGAACCACATAAATCCTCTGCTGTCCTGGGACATGCAAAGGACCGAATTTTGCGAAAGCCCCTCGGACAGGCGCTCGAATTTTCCTTCATCTTTCTGCGAATACAGGCATGCTGACTGCAGTATAAGAATTACAGATATTTTAATGAAATATTTCATTGTCGGTTTTTATCTATTATGACAAGCCGGCCACTGATGTCAATATAATAATTCTTCCTGTTTATTTGCGAAGAGGGATGAAAAATTTTTACTTATGCTCTTTTGTGCGCATTTTTCAAAAATCATAATAATTGAGCTATGATTCATGAACCGGAAGATATATCCTGAATTCAGTCCCTTTATTTAGAACGCTGTTCACGGTAATAAAGCCTGAATGACTTTTGATAATTCCAAGCGCAATTGAGAGTCCCAGTCCGGTGCCGTTGCCGTTGGCTTTTGTAGTATAAAACGGTTCAAAGATTCTTTCTATACAGTCTTCAGGGATACCTTGACCTGTATCCCGGACGTTCACCAAATAATACTCGCCTTCGTGAGCATCAGGATAAAGATCGAGCGATACTTCGTCAATTTTTACCTGCTCAATACCGATAGCCAGCTCTCCGCCGCCGGGCATAGCATCCTTTGCATTAACTACGATATTCAGGAAAACCTGTTTTAATTGATTTACATCGCCAAGCACTGTATAGTTCCTTTTTTCCGCCTGTTTCGTTACGTGTATCGCTTCAGGAAGAGATTGTTTTACGATAGTCAGTATAGAATCGAGTAAATCGGATAAATTAACCGACTCTCTCTCGCCGGGAATGCCATGGCCATAAGCGACGATATTCTTTATTAGATCGAGGCCGCTTTTCGCGCTTTCTTCGACAGCATTAAGAACTTTACTGCTTGCCTCATCTTTCATCTTTTCACGGAGCAGGTTTATAGACATTGAAACCGGAGCAAGCACATTCTGAAGATCATGCGCAATACCTCCCGTCAGCAGTGCTATACTCTCCATTTTTTGTGCGCGCAGGAGCCTTAACTCCTGCCGTTTTTTTTCAGTGATATCCGTATTTACAATCAGAATATTCTTTTTGCCTGTCAGTGCGCTCTCAACTTTTTTCCACCTGCTTTGAATAAGCAGTTCATCGCCCGCTTTGTTCAAATGATGCTGTTCTCCGTACCACTCGCCGAATTGAAGCAGGTCTTCTATTGCCAGATCATATTCTTTAAGAAATTCGGTATCGAATATAAGATCGCGGACGAATGAACCGCTCGCCTGTTTCCTTGTCCAGCCGTAAATAAGCTCTGCTCCGTTATTCCAGAATTTAATATTTCCGCTGTAATCTGTAACTATGATTGCATCCTGCGCTTCATCCAGAAGCATTGCCTGC
>JAFGLB010000047.1 GCA_016928255.1 Bacteroidota bacterium | reverse complement strand
CAATATGCTTCAGCAGGGCTCTGCTTCAATGGAACGCCTGGGAGTAATTTTTGATACCGAGCCGGAAATAAAAGATACTAAAGCGACAGATTATTCTATCCGGAATATTGAAGGCAATATTGAATTCCGCAATGTTTCGTTTACACACAAAAACTCCGCTGGTGCAGCATTGAAGAGTATTGATTTAAAGATCGAAGCCGGTATGACCGTTGCAGTAGTAGGACACACAGGAACCGGAAAAACAACGCTGGTAAATCTGATTCCGCGTCTTTATGATATTTCGGGTGGCGAGCTATTAATCGATGGAATTGATATAAAAAATATTCCTCTTGAAATCCTGCGATCAAATATAGGATTTGTCCCGCAGGAGACTTTTTTATTTTCAGAAACTATCGCGGAAAATATTAAATACGGTATAGATGAATCCGGCGAAGAAGCACTGCTCAACGCGACGGAAATTTCACAAATCGCAAAGGAAATCACGGTATTCCCCAAGCAATATGAAACAATGATCGGAGAGAGAGGAATAACTCTGTCCGGCGGCCAGAAGCAAAGAACAAGCATCGCACGGGCAATATTACGCAATCCAATAATTCTGATTTTGGACGATGCGCTTTCGGCAGTCGATACATATACTGAAGAACAAATCCTGTCGCGGTTAAAAGGATATATGAAAGACCGCACAAGCATTATTATAAGTCACAGAATATCTACGGTAAAAGAAGCCGATCTGATAATCGTGCTTCGCAATGGCGAGATAGCCGAACGCGGGACACACCGTGAATTGCTCGATATTAACGGTATATATGCGGACATGTATCAAAAACAACTTTTAGAACAACAGCTGGAAGAAATGTAAAGTTTAACAATGCAAAATATTAAAATGTAAAATGAAAAATAATTGAACAGAAATGAGTGAAAAACCGTACGACATCCAGCAGCGAACATTCTTACTTGGATTGAATATCATTCAACTATCAAAACATCTTCCGCATAATCAAGCGGGTAAGGTTTTATGTAACCAGTTGGTACGTGCAGGAACATCTATTGGTGCCAACATGGAAGAAGCAACTGCCGCCTCCAGCAAAACGGATTTTATTTATAAATGTAACATTTCACTTCGTGAAGCAAGAGAAACCAATTATTGGCTCCGCCTCATAAAAGAAAGTGAAATGATCAGCTCACCGCAGATAAATGAGCTTATCACTGAATCACAAGAGATAATGAGAATTATTGGAGCCATTGTAAGCAAAGCACGAGGCAAAAGAAGAAAATAACAATTTTTAGTTTCTAATTTATTCATTTTTAATTGATCTATGCAAGAGGAAGAAGTATTAGGAAAAGCATATGATGCCCGTTTGATGCACAGGCTTATCAAGTATCTGAGGCCTTATCGCTGGCATGTTGTTCTGGGTATCATCCTGAGCCTGCTTGTAAGCTCGATGGAAGCCGTACGCCCTTATTTTACAAAGATTGCCGTAGATATAAACATCGCGCAGAACGATAAACACGGCCTGCTAATTACAGTTTTGTTATTTTTATCCGTTATGCTTGTCAGGGGTATTCTACAGTATGCCAATGCTTATTTAACGCACTGGATCGGTCAGCATACGATTTTTGACCTCAGGATGGAGATTTTCCGGCATCTTCAACGGTTATCATTAAAATTTTACGATAAGAATCCTATCGGAAGGCTGATTACCCGCCTTACAAATGATGTCGAAGTGCTTAATGATATGTTTTCATCGGGTATTGTTATGGTGTTCAGCGATGTTTTTACCATAATGGGCATATTCTACTTTATGTTTACGATGAACTGGAAACTTGCGCTTGTGACGCTCAGTGTCCTGCCATTTCTTTTTTACGGCACATTCGTATTCAGAAGAAAAGCCAGGGAGACATACCGCGATGTCCGTATTCAGATTGCACGGATAAATACATTTATGCAGGAACATATTTCCGGAATGCTGGTCGATCAGATATTCAACCGTGAAAAGAAGTCGTACGAAAAATTTTCCGGCATCAACGCCGCACATCGCAACGCAAACATACGGTCTGTTTTTTATTATGCCGTTTTTTATCCGGGTGTTGATTTGATAGGGGCAGTCGCTGTCGGCCTGATAATCTGGTATGCAGGGCACAACGCGCTTGAAGGAATTGTCACTATCGGCACTGTGATGGCATTCATCCAGTTCAATGAAATGTTCTGGCGGCCTATCCGCGATCTGTCCGAAAAATATAATATTCTACAAACCGCAATGGCATCCTCGGAACGGATCTTTCAGCTTCTGGATAACAGAACAATAATAAACACTGAACATGCGCTGGAATCATTAGGTCATATTAAAGGAGACATCGAATTCCGGAATGTCTGGTTTGCCTATAATATGCCTTCTGATGGAGCACAATCACCCGAATGGATATTAAAAAATGTTTCATTTACAATTAAGCAGGGAGAAACAGCGGCAATTGTAGGCCATACCGGTGCGGGAAAAACAACTATCATAAACCTGCTGAGCCGGTTCTATGAAATTCAAAAAGGTGAAATTCTAATCGACGGCATCAATATACAGCTTGTTCATCCACAGGATCTGCGCCGCCACATTGCCGTTGTTTTACAGGATGTTTTCCTTTTTTCCGGCGATATTCAGAACAATATACATCTCGGCAATACGGCAATTTCAGAAGAACGTGTAAAAGCAGCAGCTCGAATGGTCGGAGCGAACAGGTTTGTCGAAGCTCTGCCGGATTCATACAATGCAGAGGTTAAAGAACGCGGTGCTACTTTGTCCGTCGGGCAAAAACAGTTGTTATCATTTGCCCGTGCTCTCGCATTCAATCCGCGCATTCTTATCCTTGATGAGGCAACTTCCAGCGTGGATACAGAAACCGAAATTCTGATCCAACAGGCCATAAAAAAAATGTTTACAGGACGCACATCTATAGTAATTGCCCACAGGCTTTCAACCATACAAAGAGCCGATAAAATCATCGTTCTGCATAAAGGTGAAATTCGGGAGATCGGCAATCATCAGGAGCTTCTTGCGCTTAACGGTATATACCGTAAATTGTACGAGCTTCAATATAGAGAGCAAGAGAATAAAATTGATGGAAAATAAGCTTCTCGCAGAAAGCACATTTGTTGTTGTCGACGTTGAAACAACAGGACTTAATCCTTCCGAAGATCGTATTACAGAAATTGCGATGATGAAGATCAGGAACGGGATTTTGCAGGACGAGTTTTCAACTTTAATTAATCCTCTCGTGCCGATTCCTCAATCTATAGTAAATTTAACCGGTATTGATAATCTAATGGTAGCTGACGCGCCTACGGCGCGCGAAGTGGCGCCGGTAATAGCGGAATTCCTGGGTGATTCCATATTTGTTGCACATAATGCCCCTTTTGACTGGGGATTTGTATCGGAGACAGCAGTACGAGAACGCGGTATTGAGCTTTGCAATCCGCAGTTATGCACTGTTAAACTGAGCAGAAGAATCCTGCCTCATCTTCCCAGCAAATCGCTCGGACCAGTGGCATCTGCATTAAATATTACAATTCCCGAAAGGCACCGTGCTTCGGGAGATGCATATGCAACTGCGCTGGTACTGGTGAAATTCCTTTCGTTTATTCAGCGAAAATATGAGATACATACGGCAGGGGAATTACTGCGCTTCCAAAACGGCTGGCTACCGGATTCAAAAAAATGACACCCGGTTTTTTCTCCTGCTATTCGACTTGTTCCACATGAACCGTATCTGTAGTTCCCTTTGCCAGTAAAGGAAGTCCCGCTGTAAACACCACAAAATCTCCCTTCTCAACATATTTTTCTACCTTGAGACGTTCAATAATTTTTCTGAATGCCGTATCCTGGTCGTGTATAAAATCCTGACTTTCAATTCCGTGCACGCCCCAAACAAGATTCAATTGTCTCAAAATTCTTTCCTGGCCAGTTACAGTAACGATCCTTGCCTCCGGCCTGTACTTGCTGATTCTTATCGCCGTAGCGCCGGAATGCGTTATCGGAATAATCGCAGCTGCATTTACCTGCCTTGCCAGTACACAGGCAGCCCGCGCCACTGCGTCAAAAACATTTTCCTGCACTTCGGCAGGAACCTGATTAATACCGAGATGATCATATTTACGCATCTCCGCCCGGCGAATTATGTTATCCATTGTACGCACAACACTTGCCGGGTACCTGCCTATGGAAGTTTCCGCACTGAGCATAACTGCATCGGCTCCGTCCAGAACTGCGTTGGCTACATCGCTTGCTTCTGCACGTGTTGGCCTCGGATTTTCAATCATCGATTCCAGCATCTGAGTGGCGACTATAACCGGTACTCCGGCTTCATTGCATTTGCGAATTATCATTTTTTGCAGGATCGGCACTTCCTCCGGCATCATTTCAACTCCCAAATCACCGCGGGCTACCATTACCGCATCACTTTCCTTGATAATCTCATCAATCGAATCGACTGCATCTTTCATTTCAATTTTCGCAATAATCGGTACTCTCAGATTCGTGTGCCGCGCTATTACAGATCGCAGATGACGTAAATCATCCGCGTATCTTACAAATGAAAGCGCAACATAATCGATACCATTCTCCAGGCCGAATTTCAGGTCATCAATATCCTTTTCTGTCAATGCTGGAGTGCTCAGCTTGATCCCCGGAAGATTCATACCTTTGTTTTCTTTAAGTATGCCTCCTGCCGTAACAAGGCATTCAACATCGGTCTTTGTCTTCGAAATGACTTTAACCGATAAATTACCGTCATCCAATAAAATCACGTCGCCTTCCTTAACATCGGCCGGCAGTGCTTTATATGTGGTCGATATTCTTTGTTCATTTCCTATAATATCATCAACGGTAAACAGGATCCTGCCGCCTTCCTTTAATTCAATTTCTTTATTCTCGAGTTTTCCCGTGCGTATTTTGGGGCCGCAGAGATCCTGCATAATTGCCACAGGTTCTTCGGCACGCTTGCTTGCCTCTTTGATATTTTCTACTGCTTTTAAATGATCTTTTTGGGTGCCGTGCGAGAAATTGAGTCTGGCCACGTCCATCCCTGCATTTATTAATTCAACCATACAATCAACGTTTTGAGTTGCCGGTCCGATTGTGCAAATAATTTTTGTTTTGGCATAAGTCTTTTTATCTCTCATTTTTTCTTCTCGTTTCTTCCAATAAGGCAACCAGCCCGGGCAATATATCTCCGGCTTTGCCTTTTAGAGTTTCATTAACTATATGAGATATTTCCGTCGGTTCTGTATTAACTTCAACGGTATAAGCTCCTTGAGCTTTTGCAGTAATCGGCAGTCCCGCAGCTGGATATACAACAGCTGATGTGCCAACAACCAAAAACAATTCACATCTCCTCGCCGTTTCAACAGCTTCTTCAAATACATCTGTCGGCAGCATTTCCCCGAACCATACCACATCGGGACGGACAAAGCCGTTGCATAAAGGGCATTTCGGCATTTTACCTTCCGGCGTAATACCCAAGTTATCGGCGAACTTGCCGCAATCTATACAGTAACTGCGCTCTATATTACCATGAAGTTCAAGCACTTTTTTATTTCCGGCGCGAAAATGCAGATTGTCGATATTCTGAGTTACAAGCGAAAAATCTTTTACCAGTTTTTCCATCTTTGCAAGCGCCATATGTCCTGCATTCGGTTTGACATCTCGTATAATTTTTTTTCGATAATTATACCATTCCCATACCAGTTCCGGGTTTCGGATAAATGCATCAAAATCTGCCAGTTCCTGCGGTTTGAACTTTGACCACAATCCCCTTGCTCCGCGGAATGTCTCAACCCCGCTTTCTGCCGAAATTCCGGCACCTGTTAAAACGCATACCGAATTTACACGTGTAAGTAATGAATTTAATTTATCAGATATTATCATTTATCTGGTTTTAGAATTAACACCTCTTTACAGGCTGATTCAATTATATTAATCTGCATCGGCCGAACCTTATAGCCCCCGTTCAGCCAGAGCATTACCTGATCTTTATAATGCTTCGAAAACACCTGGCCGGACTGCCCCGGGGGAAGAATGGAAAGAGTATGATTGACATCTGCAAGATCAAATATCTGCCTCATCGATGCTCCGACAGTGTTTTCATACGGATGATTAAGAAAATACTGCCCGACATTTACGGTTGCATGAGATCCGCCTACAGAAAACGGTCCCACATTGAAGAAACCGGCAAGTATTTTATTAGCACCGAATACATGCCTGAATGCTACTTTGTGCAGTCTGCCCCACTGCCATTCCTTTAATTCGCCGCCCAGGCGTTCCTTCAAATCACTAATTGCACCGGACACACTTTTCCGGATGCAGGCGTCTCTTGTTTCAAACTCGGGCGTTTTCCAATCATCGAACCATTCCGATTCAGGATCCGCAATCAAGTGAGACAACGCTGAAAGCGGCGTGCTTGCCAGCGTGTCGTACAAACCGTAAAGCTGGTCTCCCATTTTGTCATAAAAAGTATTATAAACCAGCTTCGTAATTGTTGCCTGGAAAAGCGCCGTACTTACATCTTCTTTATGCATATCATACGACCAGCTGCGATAATATTCAAGCATCGTTTTGACGTCCGGATCCGTAATAGTTATGCTGTCGTAGGCGTGAATTATATACGGTACAATTTCGCGGGCTTGAGTTGATTTCAAATCCAATTGCAGTCTTTGAATATCCTCAATGGTAAACAGTTCCTGTTCCCGCAGGACTTCACAAATGCGTATTGACCGCCAGGGTGACTCCCAGTGGTGTGAGATATGATACGGGTAGGAATCATCGATTATTTTATTGTTTGCAGTAGCCAAAAATCCTTCCGGCGGATTATAAACATAAGGCATCTGTTCGAAGGGAACAAATCCCTTCCAATCGTATTCATCAATCCACCCGGGATACGGCATTGTTGGGCCTTTTGTTTTTCTAACCGGAATCTTTCCGCCTGTTATATACCCGATATTGCCATTGATATCTGCATAAACAAAATTCAATGCAGGTGCTGCATACAGCTTTAATGCCTCCTGAAATTCCCGCCAGTTAGAAGCTTTATTTATACGATAGAAAGCACCGGCTTCGTTAGATATTTCATGTCCGGTCCATCGCATAGATACAAGCGATTTTAAGTTTTGTGCGGTTGGTTCAATCCTGTTTACAATAGGCCCCCGATGAGTGCTGTAGATGGAAAGCGCAATCGGCAGCGACCCTTTGACTATGATCGTGTCGATAATTTCATCAACAGGCATCCATTTATCATTGTATTTATATAGTGTGGGCAGCCGAATTGAATCCACTTCTTCATAATAATAATCATTATCATCCATCATAGCATTTGTTATACCCCATGCAATATTTTGATTTCTGCCCGCAACAATAAACGGAACACCCGGAATTGACATTCCCGCTGCATCAATTGTCGGTGCCGCAATATGAATTTCATACCACCGTCCCGGCAGCATCAGCAGCAAATGAGGATCGTTTGCAAGGATTGGTTTTCCTGTAATAGTCTTTTTTCCGGACACCGCCCAGGCATTACTGCCGCACTCAAGAGCAGTCAGACCCATTAATAAACGATACTCACCTTCTGCATTAAAAAAAGGCTTTAGATCCTGTACAATATTCTTCGATTTATATCTTTTATCTATAATTAACGGCGCATTTTCGGGCCAGTATGGAAATATTTCTTTCGCTTTTTCCTCCCCAAAACGCTGCACTAATTCTGCAAGCAGTAAATCAATCCAGCGCGAAAAATTCATTTCCCATGCCATCAGCCGGCTTATGAGCAGTGAATTTTCCACTGTCCATTGTTCCGGCTCTATTTGCAGCATATCAAACTCAACCGGATACCTGCCTTTATGAGTCGAAATAAAATGGTTAACCCCGTCGGCATATGCCTGAAGTACCTTTCGTGTATCTCCATCGATTTGCTGGGCGAGCTTTTGTGAATACCTCGAAAGTCCGAGCGTTCGGAACAACTTATCAATTTTTAAAGTCTGCTCGCCGAGGACTTCAGATAACCGGCCGCACCCGGCTCTTCGTGCTAATTCCATCTGCCATAACCTGTCCTGAGCATGCGTATAACCTGCTGCAAAGAACGCATCGTACTCATTTTGTGCATCTATATGAGGAACGCCGTATTCATCGCGGTAAATCCTGACTTCATTTGTCAATTGCTGTACTTTAACAGTTCCGGAAACATCGGGAAATGATCTGGCGACAAGATAATAAGCTAGACCCGCAGCAACTGCCAGAATAACGGCAGTTACACCGGCCGTTCCGATTATGCCCTTTCTTGTAATACGCATGAATTATCCTTCTATGTACAATAAAAATCCGTCCCGATTGATCAATAATTCGGGACGGAATAAGGTAAGCAAACTTGAAAAGCAGTGCAACTAATTAAAACTTATGCGAGAAGGTAATATTTATAGTATTTGTTGAAATTGATTCATTTGTTGTCGAAGTCATTCCGTTACTAAGGTAATAATTATTTCTAAATGTATCCCAGCTGCCTATTGCATAAGACAGGTTAATAGAGCTTCCTTCGTCGAGCAAATAGCCGATTCCGGCCGTATACATCATCTGGTCGTATTCCGGCGGATCATTTTTCCATGGCGATGGTTTCCATTCTATTCCGGCCCGCAGCATTAATCCAATTTCCCAAATACTGACTTCCGCACCGCCGCGCAGATTCCATGTATCCCGCATTAACTTGATTATATTTCTGTTTTCCTGGATTAAGTCCGGATTATTCGAGTCAAATTCCATCTCTGTCCAGTCCGTGTATTCTGCATCTCCGGCAAGCAGCAGCCAATCCGCAGGCCGGAAAGAAATACCGCCGCTAATCACCAATGGAGTTGTAATTTTATATTCTGTTTCTCCAGGATCAGGAAATTTAAACGTTTCGCCATTATCAAAAATACTCACCCCATCATCCGAAAAAGTTTCCGAAATATCATATACTGTCGGGGTTTTTACTGTTGCACCGATCCGGAATTTATCGGGCTTTTGAAACATTAATCCAAACACGGCATTAAAACCGCTGATATCACTTGCTATTGTATTCGTGTATGTCCATTCCGAAAAATCTTCCGGATAAATCCGATATAAATTCCTGGTATCGATTTCGGTAAACTCGCGATCGTACGAATATGAGCCTGAAACGAAGTTCAGAGTTACACCGACTGACAAGCTTTTCGCAATGTCAATGCCTCCTCCAAATGACCAATGGTTGAGGCCTCCTGACTCCAAAATCCTGCAGGTCTGTTGAACATTCCCTGCCAAAATCGGATTCCATAAAGTATCGGCAAGCCATAACTCGTACAACATATCACTATTAGCCAGGCCGTCCGATTCAACGAGAGAATTGGAAGCATTAAACGCATCGAATGAAGCGATGGAAGTAAAATTCGCTACACGGCCGAATCCAAATGCAAAAGTCAAACCTCCACGCGATGTCGGAATAGGATAGACTATACCGAGGTTATTCAAATTAATGACATCCTCGTTATCAGTTGTTTTTACACCAAGGTAATTTAACGAATTTTCATAACCCAGCCGGGAAAGGCCGACAGAAAATTCGAAACTTTTCTGCTGTGATAATCCTGCAGGGTTACCAAAAAGCGCCGAATAATCATCTGCAATTCCAACGACTGTATTTCCCATCGACTGCGAGCGCGCACCTACAGAAGAACCGAATTGTGAAAATCTCAGTACGTCTTCTACATACTGCGCCTGCATCAATTGAAGTCCGATTATTGAAAGTACTGCCATCCAGTATATTCGATATGTTTTCATAGTATAGATTTACTCCATTATTTCTTTGTTATTTTAACGCCGCGATCTGCCCGAACTGCCTCCTCGCTGGTTGCTGTCGTCACTTCTTGACGGCGGCGGACTTTGGGGCTCACTTGATTTCTGCGGTGCAGGTGTATAACTCGGTGCAGACGAACTTGATCGTGAAGATCCAGCAGAAGTTCCTCTTGATCGTTCAACTCTCTGCGAACTTTGACCCCGAGGCTGTTGTGCATTTGATTTATTAGTACTGCGTGATGCACGGCCTGTCGTAACTTTGCCTGCCGGCCGACTTGAAGTCCCGGCCGTGCCTCTGTCCTGTCTCACTTTAGTTGAACTTGCTCCGATTTGTCTTGTGCCTGTAGTCGTCGCATTCTGTACATCAACACCACTTCTTGCTGCCCCAGTCCTGCGGCTGTTTATTGTTCCGGGTTCCGTACTACCTGAGACAGACGATCTTGTCACCCCGGTATTCCGCAAAGCATTACTTCCTCTTTGATATCCCGAGTTGCGGGTTCCATAATAATGATTACTATAATGGCCCACATAATAGTTATAACCATAGTACGGATACCAATAAGAGTAATATGGATAGTAGCTGTAATATGACGACCAGCCGTAATATGGATCATAAGGCGACCACCATGGATCCCAGTAGGAAGGATAATAGCATCCTGTCCATCCCCATGAAAAACGCCATGAAGGATAATAATAATGGAATCCTACATAATTCCTTGGACGCCAATAATCCTCGCGATAATAATAATCATCATCGTAATACTGATTATCGACCGGCTGTTCTTCCTGGTATGTGGTATCTTCTTCCTGATAGTATGTATATTCCGGTGCGTCCTGATATTCGTCATCTTCAATCACCGCAAGCCTGGTATAACAACCCTGCAACAGAAAAGTTGACAGTCCAATGCTCAGTAAAAATATCAAAGTAAATTTTGTTGTTTTCATAATTGACCTCTTAATATTAGACTACTATAAAGGCATCAAGTTTCCTGCCAGATTTGCTGTGAAATATGCCTCGTTTTTAGCGATTTTTCGGCACCTTCTTTATCGGTTTTCCTATTAATAAAAAAATTTGTCTATATAACTATTCGATGCCGTATATAGATTTACACAGATGTACTTGGGTGCCATTATGTGCAGACAGTAAATTTTTGTCGGTTTTAAAATTCACCGATATAATCGATCTGAAGAGTGCGATTCCCGACTTTTACATGATCCTGGTTTTTGATAATGTTTTTTAAATTGAATCCTACAACAAGTCCTTTTCCCCAAGACCACCGGAAGCCAAAATTCAAATAACCGTTTCCCTTGCCGATTGCATCTCCGTGATTATCATTAACAGCTAAATCATATTCCAGCATGATCGAAATATCATCGCTTAATGATTTTTCGACACCTATGAACATATTAAGATCCTTGTCGCCATCTCCATCTTCCAAAGATCTGTTAAGTCCGCCATGAATACTCAGATTTCCCAGGATTGAATAGTTTTTACTGGCTACAATATAGATACCCGGCGATTTTATTGTATAACGTTTGAGAGAATCTGCTTTTAAATATGGTTCCTTACCCTGTGAATCGAATCCGACAGCCAGAGCCGGTATTAAAACTCCTTCGCTTAAGATACGCAATTTGGCATTCATTCCGGGCAAAGGATTCATGCCGATGCTGTCTTTTCCTATAATACCCGTTCCTCCGTAGGATATACCAAATGTAAATGGTTCGAATATACCCACTGTAATACCAGCAAGCAATCCTCCGCGTTGGAAAAAGCCTGATGAAACCGAGTATGATCCCCTCTTCAATAATCCCGCTGTCGGTCTATCAACAAGCATTGTCGGTTCAACGGCTGCCGCGCTTCCAGCATAGCTTTGAGCCGCTGATATATTATAATCTGCTGTCATCAATATTCCGAGTACCAGTATCGTCTTAATGGCTTTCATCGATTCTCCTTCTCAAGTTTTCATCATACTTCATCATCGCCAAATATTTTTTTTATTGTTTTTGAAGGTTTTTTTATTGTTTCTGGAGCCTGATCATTTTTATTTTCAGAATTAATGCGTTCCCGTGCTTTTTGAATGATTCTAAAGCCTTCTTCGTAAGGCAAGTCGTTGCCCCCGCCCTGGCTTTCTTTTTTATTTTTTACTGATGCAGGCGATATTTTTACGGATACGGGTTCTATCAGTTTATGCCGTTCTGCTATATGAAGTATCTTTCCCATCAAGGCCTTGCTTTCATTTAACAGATCATTTTCCGGATAAATCAGGAGCTGGCCGTTTCTGACACAGAACTCGCCGTTAATCATCACATCGCTTATATACTGGGAAACGGCTTCCTGCATGACAGCATTTAATATCCTGTCTGTGTTGTCATCGCTCAATATGGCGTTAACACGGAATTCGGAAAAATCGAGGAACACAATATCCGCCTTCCTGCCCGTTTCAATTGTTCCGATTTCATTATCCATACCTACAGCTACAGCTCCGTTTCTGGTATGAAGAGCAAGTAAATCGTATGGTTCTCCGTACGGCAATCCGAATATTTTAAGAAATGAAGCGTATGAATGAATGTTTTCCAACGGCCTTACTGTTCCCCAGCCGCTTCCGAGAGCGACGGTCACATTGTGCCTGTACAGCTTTTCAAAAGGCGGAATTCCTGTTTTCATGCTCAATATTGACATAGGCGATAAAACCAGCGGTAAGCCCGATTTTTCAATAATCGACGCGTCGTTATCATCCAGGTACGCAAGATTCAGCAAATGAACAGGTGAATCGAATGCATTATAGTCCGCATATAACTGCACGATGGATTTATTAAAATTCTTTTTGATGATATCGTATCCATGCTGAGTTTGTCCCAGGGGCAGCATTACAGGCCATTTATTTTCCTGGGCGATCCGGATAGTCGACTGGAAATTATACGTTGTAAGATTCTCTTCACTGCTTATTGCACAGGCGAACCTGCAAAAAGGCTCATTTATCTTCTTGGCCGCTTCTATCTGATCGCTGTTATGCAGACCGATTACTCCTTTTACTTGTATCTGTTTCATTGATTCAAGTGCGGCCGAGAAAGAGTTCGCTGGCGTATCGAAACCGTACTCTGCAATAGTCGTTACTCCGGATTTTAAAGCTGAACAGTATGACAGCCGGTATAGATTGAGAAAATCTTCGTATGAAGCTTCTTTGTGCAGGTAATCAATCAAGCTTCCGATTACATTTTTTTTATTCCAGCGTGCCATCGGCTGTCCGGAATTTATATACCGCAAAATAAATGACTCGCCAATATGGTGTGCATCAACGAATCCCGGAAGAACAACTTTTCCATTTGCATTAATTTTTTCAGCTGACGGGTATAAGGCTTCCCATACATGTGCCGGCTTGTCCATGTCTATAATTGAGTCCTTCCGGATTAGCAGATTTATTTTTCCGGAACGTTTTGCTTTATCGCCGGTAAAGACCAGTCCGTTTTCAATTATTTTTATTGTCTCGTTCATTCAGGCCGGTTAATTCTGTGCCAATTTGTCCCGTCTTTCTTATCTTCAAGGCGGATTCCTGCAGCTTCCAGTTCATTACGAATAAGATCTGCCGCCCACCATGCTTTTTCTTTCTTTGCCTGCTGCCTGACCTTAATGTGAATATCTATCAGCTGTGATTCTATATTTTCTCCTTCCGCTCTTACCGGCAATTGTTCCGGAATAATTCCCAAAATTTTTCCGCCGAGCTCTCCAAAGCAGGCATCGGTTAATTTTAGGAAATCCAGCGATAATTCTTGTTCGGAGTTAAGAGCCTGATTAATTTCGCGCGACAGCTCAAAAATTACGCCCATAGCCAGCGGTGCATTGAAATCGTCGTCCATTGCATCAGAAAATCGTTTTCTGTACAGAGATAAATCTAAGCTTATTCCGCCGGCACGTTTCTCAGTCTCGGCTTTTTTAAGTTCTTCCCGAATATTGCGTACTGTGGTCATTAGCTTTTCATATCCGGCTTTCGCGCCCTGCAATGCTTCATCGCTGAAGTCTAACGTGCTTCGATAATGGCTTTGTAAAATGAAAAATCTGACAACAAGCGGATTGTATCTGGCAAAAACGTCTTTTAAAGTTACGAAATTACCGAGTGATTTCGACATTTTCTTTCCGTTTACCGTAACTAGATTATTATGAATCCAGTATTTCACAAAAGGTTTTCCTGTCGCGGCTTCGCTTTGCGCAATTTCGCATTCATGATGCGGAAATTGATTATCCATTCCGCCGCCATGAATATCAAATGTCTCACCCAGGTATTTCATCGACATTGCGGAGCATTCAATATGCCAGCCGGGAAAACCTTCGCTCCATGGACTCGGCCAGTGCATGATATGGCCGCTTTCGGCTTTTTTCCAAAGAGCAAAATCCGCAGGATGACGCTTTTCCGAACGTGTCTCCACACGGGTACCTTCCACTGCATCGTCCAATGTTCTTCCCGAAAGTATTCCGTATTTATTAAACTTTCGTACATCAAAATAGACAGAGCCGTTTACTTCGTATGCAAATCCTTTTGCGAGCAGTCGTTTGACAATTTCGATCTGTTCCGTGATATGTCCGGACGCGCGCGGCGAGATATCCGGCCGCACCACTCCAAGCTTATCCATATCCTCAAAATAACTTCTCGTGATATTTTCGGCAATCTGCAGCGGATGAATTTTTTCTATTTTTGATTGCTTCAGCATTCGATCCTCGCCATCATCAAGCAAATGGCCTACATCAGTTATATTTTGAATATAGAGCACTCTATAGCCGATATGTCTTAAATATCTTACAATCGTATCAAATGAAACATAACTTTTCCCATGTCCCACATGCGAATCGCTGTATACAGTCGGTCCGCATACATACATGCCGACTATTCCTTCATGTATCGGTTTGAATTCTTCCTTTTGCCTGGTTAAAGTGTTGTAGATATTAAGTGCCATATTGGTAACTTCCATTCACTGTTCACTAATTACTGTTTAGCATTTACCATTTACCATTTACAGTTTACCATTCACCATTCACTGTTTACTATTCCCAATCAGTTCTTTTGCTCCGAGCAAGCCGGCTTCTGTTACCTTTTCTCCACTCAGCAAACGAGCTACTTCACGAATTCGCTCTTTATCAGACAGCTTGCGGATAGTTGTAGATGTTCGATTTTTTGATTCATTTTTTTCCACTGCAAAATGACAGTCTGCAAAACCTGCAATCTGCGGCAGGTGAGTAATAGAGACAACCTGATGGAACTGCGACAGGTTTTTCAGGCTTTTGCCTACAGCCTGCGCAATTCTCCCGCTTATACCGACATCTATTTCATCAAAAACAAGCAGAGGCAGCCTGTCTGCCTTTGCCAGTATCGTTTTTAATGCAAGCATTATACGAGAGATTTCTCCGCCGGACGCCACTTTTACCAGCGGTTTCAAGTCCTCACCAATATTTGTGGACAGGAAGAATTCCACAAAATCAATTCCATTCGGCATCGCTTCAAAATAATCGCGGCCGAGTTTTATATATGCCGTATCCGGGTTGTTTAAAATTCTATTCTCGATTTTCACATCGAATTGAGCATTAGCAATGCCGAGCTTGGCAAGTTCGCCGCATACTGCTTTATTGACTTTGCCGACAATTTCCCTGCGTTTTGCAGAAAGCCGCTGCGCTGCTGCCGAGCATATTCTTCTTTCTGCATCGATTTTCTCTTTAAATCTATTTATTTCGCTTTCGAAATTCTCGGCCACGGCAAACTCCCTGCCTATTTTTTCTCTTTGCTCAATAACATTATCCAGGGAACCGCCGTATTTTTTCTTTAAGAGCGCCAGCTTGCCCAGCCGTTCGCGTATCTGTTCCAGCCGTTCAGGATTGAATTCAATTTTAGAATTATAACTTTGAATAAATTTTGTTATCTCTCCGACTATAGCAGCGGCAGAAGCGCATTCGTTTTTCGCTTCATCGAATGATGTATCGATTCGTGTGAGATCCTCAAGCTGGTTGCGTGCTTTTACCAACAGGTCATAAACAGACTGCCCGGCGTTCGGCTCCGATGCATCCTGCTGTTGATTGCCTTCATAGAGCGACTGGTAAAGCCGGGATGTAGCTTCGAAAAGTATCTCTGAATTTTCGAGTATCCGCAATTCATTTTCCAAATCTTCTTCTTCGCCTTTTCGCGGATCGACTGCATCGATCTCCTTGATCTGGAATTCGTATAAATCCCTTTTTTCTTTCAGCTCGCTTTCTTTTTTTACGAGCGACTTTATTTCTGTAAAAAGCCCTGTCAGTCTCTGATAAGGTATACGGTATTCTTCTATTAAGCCGTCAAGACTGCCGAATTCATCCAACAAATCAATGTGAGTTTCTGACCGCAGCAAGGATTGGTGTTCGTGCTGGCCATGCAGGTCTACAAGATTGTCTCCGATTTCTTTTAAAACAGCGAGCGATACAGGGGAGTCATTTACAAAACAGCGTGATTGTCCTTTCCCGGATACTTCTCTGCGCAGAATTAAGTCATCCTGAAAATCAATTTCACTTTTTTCAAGCAGTGTTTTAATCCTTTGATTTCCTGAGACTCCCAGAATTCCTTCAACAATAGTCTTATCGCTTCCTTTCCGGACAACATCAGAACTTGTACGATCACCAAGAATTAAGCTCAGAGCATCTATGATGATGGATTTCCCGGCTCCGGTTTCGCCGGTTAGAATATTAAGTCCGCTCTCGAATTCGATATCTACGAATTCGATGAGAGCATAATTACGAATCGAAAGAGATTTGAGCATATTTATATGCTCAAATTTAATCAAAAAAGATGGAATTTCAATGAAAGAGATTAGTTATATGAATACCTTTTTGAGAATTTATTAATTCATGAAACAGTGCCTCATTGACCACTGTAAAATCAAAGACTATTACTTGCTTAAAATTGTGTAATTATTCCCGATTAGAATGGCTAAACGTTGCTGCGGGAGTAAATCAAAAGAGGCAGGTTTGTCGTCTATATCAGCTCTCGGGTGTCTTATATTCTTCAACGTCAAAAAACCGGATTTCAGGCACATCACCGATTACCGTGTGGTAATAAGCATATTTTATGAATTCCGATATGCTTTCCTCCTCCTTCTCGCCCAGATCATACGAGAACGATGAAAGGAATTGCGTCATTTCTCTTATCGGCAGATTGTGTTCACGGGCTATTTCCTGAGCAATATGCATCTGCAGACTCACACCATTCTTTTTAGCTGCAAGAAGCGCTTTCGCTTCTTCTTCTGTCATTTCTTCTTCCCGTCCGACCCAGAAACCGTGGACATACGGCAATTCGGTCAGATCATTCCACTCTTCTACAAGATCAAGTGTGAAAATTTCCGATTCTTCATATGTCTCCGGGGTATCTTTCACAATTAATGCCGCATCCGCTTTCTCAAGCATCGCGTGAATGTCCGGCATCATAGGAATAAATTGAAGCTTTTTATCCGATTTGTTGTTTTGATATTTTTCTTCTATGATAATTTTGGCAAGAATAATCTCAGAAGTAAAGCGTATATCGACTGCAATTGTATTAATATTGCTCAAATCGGATTTAATCAGCAGCTGGATTGTGCCTGCAGGTATTAAAGAAGCAACACAGATATTCGGCACTATACAATACTCGGCTCCATGCCGCGCATAATCGATAGGTGATAAAAAAGCGTTCCGGATACCTCCGGAACGCTGACTGAATTTTAATGCATTCTGTGCGGGTATATCTACGATAAGATCAAACGGGGATTCTGTCCGATCCAAACCAAACAAGAGCGGCTTCAAGTAAAGCGCATCGGATACTGCGAGCCGCGATTTCATCAGGCATTCGTTTTTTGTGCGACCGCTTTTGTAGCAAGATTACGAACATAATAAATCTTTGAACGGCGCGTCTTGCCGTCTTTGACTTTCTCTATTTTAGCAATACGCGGTGAATGAACAGGGAATATTCTCTCGACACCGACGCCGTCCGAGATTTTCCGTACCGTAAAAGTGGCATTCACGCCTGATCCGCGCTGTCCCATTACGATACCCTGGAACTCCTGAATCCTCTCCTTGTCGCCTTCTTTGACTTTTACATGCACATTCACGACGTCGCCTGATTTGAACTTCGGGACATCTGTTTTTAATTGAGTTGCTTCAACAAGCTTCAACTTATCCATTTTTTACTCCGCTAAATCTATATATTTAATAATTATTTTTTCTCTGTTTTAATTACAACACGGTGCTTCCGCCCCGTAATTTTTTTGTTCTTTGTTCACGCTGTTCCAAACGCCACTGCTCAATTTCACTGTGATTCCCGGAAAGCAGAATATCAGGGATGCTCATGCCACGGTATTCTGCCGGCCTGGTATACTGCGGACAACCCAGCATTCCGTCCTGAAAAGAATCAGTCAGCGCCGATTCACCGTCATTAAGGACTCCCGGTATCAGCCGAACGACGGCATCAACTACAACTGCAGCAGCCAGCTCACCGCCTGTCAGAACATAATCACCTATGGAAATTTCCCTTGTAACAAGTGCTTCGCGGACTCTGTGATCTACACCCTTATAATGTCCGCACAAAAGCATCAGATTTTCTTTAAGCGACAGCTGGATGGCCGCTTTCTGCGTCAATACTTCGCCGTCTGCCGCAAGAAAAATAATTTCGTCGTAATTTCGCTCTGACTTTAACTTTTCAACACATTCAAAGAACGGCTCCGGCTTCAACACCATTCCGGCACCGCCGCCGTACGGTGTATCGTCTATCGTATTATGTTTATCGTGCGTGTAAGCACGGAGATCATGAACAAATATTTCAACAATTTTTTTATTTTGCGCCCGTCTTAATATGCTTTCCTGCAGCGGGCTTTCCAATAACTTCGGCAATCCTGTTATTATATCTATCCGCATCACTCAAGCAGTCCTTCAATAGCTTTAATAGTAATGCGTTTCATTTTTACATCAACCTCCCGGATAATCGATTTAACGGCAGGAACCAAGAATTCCTTCGATCCGTTTCGAACAACCCACATATCATTTGCCGGAAGTTTAAGCAGGTCCGATACTATTCCAATTTTTTCATTTTCTTCAGTTATTACCTCACAGCCGATTAGATCGTCGATAAAGTAATTACCTGCCTGAAGCTCTACCGCCTGCTCTTTCGGGATAAACAAATATTTATCCTTCAGCTTATTGACTTCCTCCGGTGTCTGAACTCCTTCCAGATTAACAATTACCTGCCTGGCATCAGCCTGCACCAGATTAATATTCCGCCGCTCCGCTTCCTTTGTATCTTTTCCTATCCAGACTGATTTCAACTCTGCGAAACGCAGATTGTCATCCGTTAATGGGAATATTTTCATCCCGCCCCGGGTGCCAATCGGTTTGGATATTCTACCAATAGCAATTAAATCCATACAGAATATCCTGCTGGCTATCCTGGATTCAGAGTATCGAGCCGTATATACAGCGTCTTACCCGACAATATCTAAAACCGCCCGCTTGCCTTCTTTTGCAGCGACCGCTTTTAGAAGCACGCGTAAGGAGGTTGCAGTTTGACCGCGCCTCCCGATTACTTTTCCGATCTCTCCTTCAGCAACCTTGAGTTTGAAGACATGCTTGTTTTCTTTTTCTTCAACTTCTATGGTAACGCTTTCCGGATGATCCACTAGATGCTTTACAACGAACTCAAGAAATTCCTTCATCGCTCCACCTCGGTATCAGTTGTTCTCAGGACGTTTGCGGTCTTTCTTAATGCCATTAAACTCGTTGTGCAACAATTATAATCAT
>JAFGLB010000046.1 GCA_016928255.1 Bacteroidota bacterium | reverse complement strand
TTTATTTTTCAGCACGATATGGCGGGTCAGAATGTTTCGATGAATTATGAAACACAATGGAAAAAGAAAGACGGCTCAACGATCTGGGTGCTGATGACGGTACATGATGTCAGAGACAAAATGGGTCAAATCCTATATTACGAAGGTTTCGTTTTTGACATTACGGAGCGCAAAAGAGCTGAAGAATCCCTTCGTGAAGGCGAGGAAAGGTATCGTCTGCTGGTTGAGAATTCGACCGATCTTGTCACTGAAATCAGTCCTGACGGCACATTTCTTTATATCAGTCCGAATGTGAAATCAATTTTGGATTTTCGGCCTGTTGATATGGTCGGTACTAATGTGCTCTCGAAAGTCTACAGCAAGGATAAAGTGCTTATATCAAAAATCCTCGAAAATAAGGGCGGAAGTGCAATGTATCGTTACCGTGACAGAATGGGCGGCTGGCATTGGTTTGAGTCGTCGGGTCGGATTTACAACACGTCTTCTGGCGAGCAAAGGATGGTCATGGTAAGCCGCGATATCACGGAACGGCGGAAAGCAGAGCAGGAACTGGAGACTTCGCGCAAGCAATTACAGCATTTTACAGAACATCTGGAACATGTCCTTGAAGAGGAAAGAAGGCGGATATCCCGCGAACTCCATGATGACCTCGGTCAATTGCTTACCATCTTGAAATTTGATTTAAGTTGGCTTAGATTAGAGGTAACCAAAGGCAGTTCAGATGTAATTGCCAAGGTTGATGAAATGATGGGATCGCTTAATGAAGCTCTGGCTTCAGTTAAACGCATCTCAAAGGAAATACGGCCCCCGCAGCTCGATGCACTCGGATTGAGCGGTGCGTTGCAGTGGGACGTAGACCAGATAGAAAAGAAAATCGGTATTAAAGGAATTGTGACGGTTGAGCCGCCGGAATTCGAAACGAAAGGACAAATCGCCGCAGTGCTGTACAGAGTCTTTAGAGAAGCATTGACTAATATTGTGCGGCACGCTCAGGCTCAAAATGTTTTTATAAGATTGTTAAAGAAACCGGAATCGATTATTTTCTCTGTAAGAGACGACGGGCGCGGTATCACAAAAAAAGAAATATCAGGGAATACATCATTGGGACTTGTAGGTATTCGCGAGCGTATTCGAATGGTTGGCGGTACACTTACAGTCGAAGGTAAACCCGGGAAGGGCACAATGCTGCTGGTGGAGATTCCACTGAATAACGAGAAAAATGGAGAGAATAAAATATGATCAGCGTTCTTATCGCGGATGACCATCCGATAGTCCGAAAAGGTCTTAAGACCATTTTAAAAGACGTACCGGATATTAAGGTGGAAGATGAAGCATCAGATGGCCTGGAAGTTATGGAAAAGATTAGAAAAGCAGATTTTGACGTTCTGGTTCTTGATCTTTCTATGCCGAAATTGGATGGACTTGAAACAATAAGAAGAATTAAATCTGAAAAGCCGGATATGGCTATTCTCGTACTGAGTATGAATCCGGAAGAAGTATTTGGAATACGCGCATTGAACCTGGGTGCATCTGGATACCTCTCAAAAGATATCGCCCTGGAACAGTTGATTCAGGCAATCCGGCGCGTGGCATCAGGGAAAGTGTATATCTCGCAGCTGCTTGCAGAATCGATTGCACAGAATGTCAGCCGCGGTTCACCTAAACTTCCGCACGAACATCTTTCCGACCGCGAATATCAAATAATGCTGATGATTGCGCAGGGAAAATCTCTGAAAGCGATCGGCGTCGAACTTTCGGTAAGCGTAAAGACCGTAAGCACGCATCGTACCCATATCCTGCAGAAAATGGGTATGGATAATAACGCCCAAATTGTAACATATGCTTTGCAGAATAGTCTGCTGAAATAGTATTCACAGCAGTTTATCTGTCTCGCTTTTTTATTGCTCTTAATTGTCTCCATCCATCAGTTGGAGATAGAGGGTTTTTCCCTGTTGTTGTAACCTGCCGTGTTTATTCTGCATATACTATTTAGTTTGGCTGTATTACGCCTCTTTTAGCGTCAAATAATGTATTTAAAAAAAGAATAATACCGGGTTTGAAAATCCTTCTTTTGCTTTAAAAAGAGGGTTATTTGCGATAGGTCAAACCTTATATTAGAATCAGGTTTTTGCTGATGTTGTTGCTTTATAATATTCCACAAATTAGACACCGGAAATGAGGTAAGAATTATTCTTAGGAGAATATTACTTTTTTAGGCATTCAGAAGAGGAAAAGCAGGATTATGACAGAGGCGAAAACAGATTTTTTGAAAATAAAGGAGCATTAAGATGGCAAACATCACCGATGTAAAAACAGCCAAAGGTATAAAAGGCCAGACCGAAGAGCTGCTTCAACTGGTTAGCTTTATGATCGGACAGGAAGAATTTGGTTTGGATATCCAGTGCATTCAGGAAATCAACAGAGTTGTTGATATCACACGGGTTCCGAATTCTCCCGAGTTTGTTGTTGGAGTGATAAACCTGCGGGGAAAAGTAATTCCAATAATTGATTTACGCAAACGTTTCGGATTTCCACAGAAGGAAAGCGATAAAAATACGCGTATCATTGTCGTCGAATTGGACAACATGGTAGTGGGTTTTATAGTGGATTCTGTTCGTGAAGTAATTCGGATTCCCAAAAGCATAACTGAACCTCCGCCGCCAATTATTGCAGGCATTGGTTCGGAATTTATCACGTCCGTTGCAAAGATGGAAAACCGATTGCTAATTTTGCTGGATATTGAACGCCTGCTTCGCGAGAAAGAAAAACAAGTGCTTGAGACAGCTCAGCAAGAGCATTAGGATTTTTTATTGCAGGAGAAGAAATCATGAAAAAGCTCATAGTGAATTTAATTGCGATTATCATTTTTATATCGGGGATATGGACGGGTGCAATACCCCAGGAAAGACTTAAGATTGCAGTTGTTCCTAAAAGCGGTACTGCATTGTTCTGGAAATCTGTTCACTCGGGTGTAAAATTGGGAGCTCTTGCTCTGGGCGGAGTCGAGGTTGTCTGGAAGGCATCTCCATCGGAAGATGATATAAACCAGCAGGTACAAATGGTTGAACAGTCCATTGATGAAAATGTATCTGCAATAGTGCTTGCGCCGTTGGATCGGGAAATTCTGGCAGCCCCCGTGGCGAAAGCTGCAAAGAAAAAGATACCGGTAATAATTTTTGACAGCGCGCTTAAAGGAACTCCAGGAAAAGATTTTGCGAGTTATGTCGGTATAGATAATAGAAAAGCCGGAATTACTGCAGGAGAGCAAATGTCAAAGCTTCTCAATAAAAGGGGTAATGTTGTTCTGCTGCGATACAGGTCCAAGCAATCCAATAACATCACAAACAGAGAAGAGGGATTTCTTGAAGCAATAGGCAAACATAGAGGCATACGGGTAATTGACATGAGTCATTCTGTGAGCGGGACAGTAAACGAAGCTATGGATGAAAGTATGAAGATGGCGGAAGTATTAAAAGGAGCGGATGGCGTATTTTGTTCGTATGAACAATCAACATTGGGTATGCTTCTTGCTCTGCAGAAACTCGGTATCGCCAAAAAAGTGGTTTTTATTGGATTTGACACACCCGCCGCTGCTATTGAAGCATTGAAGAAGGGCGAAATGAGCGCATTAATTGCACAGGACCCATCGAGAATGGGATATATTTGTATGAAAACAATCGTGGATAAATTGCGCGGCAAGAAGATTGACGAAAACGTCGACGTTAATGTGCAGGTAATTACGCGCGAAAATATTAATAATCCCGACATACAAAAAGTTCTTGCATTGCCCGGTATATCGGATTAGTTAAGAAGAATTGATGAAAATAATATAACCATGAATATGTCCTGAGCAAAATGAACAAATCTTATGGATGAAAAAACAAAAAATACGGTCGCTCTTTTATTGACGGACGTTGATCCTGATATCCGGCGCAGGGCTGCAGAAGATTTATCCGGCAGTAAAGACAGAAATGTTATTGCTGTTCTTTCTACTGCGCTGGAAGATGAAAACAGGGGGGTAGCGGATGCTGTGTCGCGCACGCTGCTGAGTATCGGAGGAACGGCAACTGCCCGGATGATAGTTTATCATCTTGCAGATGAGAATATCGCTACCAGAAATCTTGCCGCAAAAATTCTCGTCCAGCTGGGGGAAGATTCAGTCCATGCACTCGTTCCATATTTGAGGGATACCGATAAGGATATCAGGAAACTGGCTGTAGATATCCTGGGAGAAATCAAGAGCAAGGAACCGGTATATTATCTTTTGCCGCTGTTAAGAGATCCTGATCAAAACGTTATAGTGGCAGCAATTGAAGCTATCGGCAATATCGGAAGCAGGGAAGCTGTAAAACCGATTTTTAACGCATTTGAGCATTTTCCTTTTACCCGAATAATGGCAATCGAAGCTTTGGGAAAAATTGGCGGTGATTCCGTCCGCGAATACCTTGAATCAAAATACAGGGATGCAATTAATGCAGGCAATGCAGAAGAAATATATCTTTTCGCTCTTCTTGATGCGTTAGGGATTATAGGTAACGAAGAAACACTTGAAGTACTGCTGGCTAATTACGAAGCGATCAGGGATCCGCTTCGCGATGTTCTGCTTCATGAAATAGTATTAATAATAGAACGCTGCAATCTCGAATATCAGTTGGAAGACAAGATGCGGAAAGACCTTCTGCATGCCCTGCACAACGACAATTATAATATTCAGTTAAGTGCTGCAAAGGGTTTGATGCAGTTTAATGATCCGCTGGTAATAAAAGAATTACTGCTTTCCCTGGGAATTTCTGAAGAAATGGATTTTGTAATAGTGGCGCAGATGTCTTCAAAGCCGCGCGTTTTCCAGATAGCTGTGGAGTGCCTGGAATCCGGTGTAGCACGCGGAAAAATCCAGATTATAATGCTGCTCGGCAAACTGGCGGGTGAATTTTCCCGCTCGTTTAAGGGATTTCGGGGATACAGGATAGACAGCAAAGAATTGGAACGAGCGTTTAAAGTAATTTCGGATGCATGGCATACTGCGAATCAGGAAGATTGGGAAATTATAGCGGATACACTTTTCAGGATTGATTGCGATAGTGCTGCAGTATTCCTCCAGAATGTTATGGTGGATATGGATCCCTGGTCGCGAGTGCACATGATTGAACAGCTTGTAGCAATGCCGACACGCCGTGCGTTGGAATGCATTGCCAGATTTGTAGATGATGAAAACGACATTGTCAGAGAAGCGGCGCTTGTAGCTTTTGAAACGGCGGGAGTGCCGGTGGAATCGTTTTTACCGACCAACGGCGATAAAGCGCTTGACCGCGGAGCCAATTAAAAATGTTTGAACCAATCCAAGATAGAATCCGTGTTGAATCTGCTCCGAAACTTTCAGATGAAACCTTTATAGTATTAAGGGACTTCATCTATTCAAAGACCGGTATATATTTTCCCGTAAAGAAAAAGTACTTGCTTGAAGGAAGGCTTTTAAAACGTCTGCAGGTATTGAAGATCGGGCATTTTGAGGATTATGTACACCTTCTAAAATATTCCCAGCAGAAGGAAAACGAGTTTGAGTATTTATGCAACATGATCACCATAAATGAAACGTTTTTCTTCCGGAATGAAGCGCAGATTGAAGCGTTCCAGCAGAAATTTGCAGATGAAGTTATAAAAGCAAAGAAAGCATTTAATAACCGGACATTAAGGATCTGGAGTGCCGCCTGTTCGTCGGGAGAGGAACCATATACGATAGCAATACTGTATCTGGAATTCTTAAAACCAAAATACCCTGATTTGAACATTGAAATAATCGGTACCGATATTAATACGGCGGTTTTGGATATGGCATGCAAGGCAGAATATAATCAATACTCAATCCGCAGCACGCCAAAACTTTTTTTGGAAAAATATTTCGAGCAATCAGGCGGTGTCTACAAATTAAAGCAGGAAGTAAAGGATCTTGTTCGGTTTGAACAGGTAAACTTAATGGATAGGGAGAAAATGCGGCATATGATTCACTTTGACTTCATATTCTGCGCAAATGTTTTGATCTATTTTGATGAAAAGGCCAAGATACAGGTCGTAGGCGACCTGTTTAACAGCCTGAACAGGGGTGGATATCTATTTATTGGTTTCTCGGAAATGCTGCACAGGATTTCAACAGCGTTCAAGCTGGTCAGCATTCCGAAGACCACAGCTTACAAAAAGGAGTAGCAGAAAATGGAAAAGGTTGTTTTAGTAGTGGATGATTCGGCAACGGTGAGGAAATTTGTAGCCGCAGCATTGAATATGAAGGGATTCCGTGTGATAACGGCCAGTGACGGAATTGAGGCTCTTGAACGTATGCCGTCTGAAAAATTCGATCTGATTATAACGGATTTAAATATGCCTGATATGGATGGGTATGAGCTTATAAGATCGATCAGAGAAACCCCCGAATACCGGGATATTCCAATTATTGTGCTTTCTTCAATGACGGATCTGAAGAATAAAGATCTAGCAATGGAAAGCGGGGCATTGGCTTTTTTGGAAAAACCGCTCAGCACTGAAGTAATTCAAAGAGAAGTATTCAAATTTCTCAATAAAACCGGTATGGGAACGATATGAATATAGGAAATATCCTAATGGCAAATCGTTTCTTTACCTATACATAAAGTGTTCCTTATAATGCACTTTGTAGATGAAAAAAAAACAGATGAGAAAATAATTTTACTAAAACTATAAAAGGATAGTACCATGGCATCAATAAAAATTCTCATTGTGGATGACTCGATCACCATCAGGCGCATAATAACAAATGCGCTGAAGACTGTGGGCTTCACGGATACAACCGAGGCTTCAAACGGCAAAGAAGCACTCGAAAAACTTCAAGCCGGGAAGATAGATTTTATCATAACCGACTGGAACATGCCTGAAATGAACGGTTTGGATCTAATTAAAGAAGTGCGGGCGCACCCGGTTCATTCAACCATGCCGATACTTATGATTACTACCCGCGGCACAGAGCACGACGTGGTAGAGGCGCTCCAGGCGAAAGTCAACAGCTACATCATGAAGCCGTTTACACCGCAGGAGTTAAAGGAGAAGATAGAGGGTATTCTCAAAACAGTTCAAGTAAGTACGGAGTAAGACGTAATGAAAAATCGTTCTTACTATACTAAGAACCTGAGAGGATAGAATCATGAACCAACAGGAAGTTGAAAAAGTCTTACAAAAAGCCGCTGAAGTGAAAGTATTCTGCGAATACGGCCAGCGCACCATTCCGGTTCTCGACGATATCGCTGCTTTCTTAAATGAAATCAGCCCGGCGATAGAAGATCTTAAGGCAGTTTTGGAAGTTGCAATGGTAAACATTCCTAAAGCTGCCGGTCAACTCGGACGTGTGACTGAAGCAACTGAACAAGCATCTACCCAGATATTAAATACGCTGGACAAGATGGTGGCAACTCTTGACCAGGTGATTACTTCCGTGTCTACAGGTATGGTGTCTTCAGATCTCGGCGTTGCAACTAATAAGATGGCAGGAATTGTAAAGACACTGGTCGAGAAGTCCGGCTGGGATGCAGATATTGTAGAACTGGCAGAAGCATGGGCGGCACATCTTAGAAGCCTGAAAATGAGCGGTCCGACAAGCAACCTGGAACGGCTTTTGAAAGAACTCCAGGATGATTGCACGGAGATAATGATGGCACTTCAAGTGCAGGACATAACTCAACAGCATATAGGTACTGTCATGGGTACTATCCAGGCTGTTGCCGAAGAACTGAAGAAACTCACAACAGGTTTTTTCAGCACACCTGCAGCTCAAACTGTTTCCATCGATTTGCCGCTTCCCAACGATTCAGAAGTAGTCGGAGATATGGAAAGAAAGAAAATGGTCGAATCCCTGCTGAGCAAGGCACGTGCCGGACAATTATAGACTAAAAACAAGGATACAAAATGAAGAAAAGTGATAAAAAAAAAGGTGCTAAAATGAATAATGAAACAAATTCAATTGACGATGCTGGGCCGACTGAAAGCGTTATCACTGCGCTTCAAAAAGTCATTACACTGCTTGATCGGATTAAAAATGCGATCGAAGACAGTTCGAGCAAAATTCCTAATGCCTCGGTTCAATTAAATACGGTGACACAGGCGACGGAAATAGCTACAGTGGAAATCCTGGATGTACTTGACCAGATGGGTACAAAAATCCATATGGTGGAAAACGGGCTGAAGGAATTTGATGTCAAAGGGAACTCGGAGCGTCAAACCTTGATGCTGGCAGGGATAAGGCAGACACTTACTGAGCTGAAGGATGATACGAGTAATATTACGGTATCTCTCCAGGTCCAGGATATTACAGCTCAAAAAATTGGAGCCGCAAATCATCTTATTGAATCCGTTCGAAAAGAGCTGCTGAACGAACTTAACTTTTTTGAGACCGCAAAAAAGAAAACCGACGAAGCAAGGCGGCATGCTGAAATAGAAAAAATTGATCAGAAAGCATTCGATGTTAACGCATTGTATATGAAAACGCCGGAACATCAAAATAAGATTGATGAAGTTGTTACTGCGTGGAAAGAAAATGAAAAGAAATAATTAATTAAT
>JAFGLB010000006.1 GCA_016928255.1 Bacteroidota bacterium | reverse complement strand
TCGTTTTTCTTGAAGCTAAATTTATTTTACAAGCAATGTTTTGATCGTTTATGACTTTCCCGGGCTAGTTTTCACACGGTCTGTCTGTTTGGGAACGTGAGTTGCTTTTTCTCAAAGCTTGACTGTACGCTCCCAAGCAGAGCTTGTGAGCGAGGTTGAGAACAGTTAAAATAGTCCCTGATAGATATTTAAGAATGCTTTTGTAGGGGCGCAATGTATTGTGCCCGGGAAATCTGTAGGGATTTGATTTATCAAATCTTTAAAAAAAGCCCACGGTAGCTGAAGACTTCAGTCTTCGTGTAATGGAGCAGGCAGCATAATCGTAGAGTCCCCCGTTTGTAAAGCAACGGGGCAGGCGGCTCCCAGCCGGACAATAATTTGCATCTCTTCGACAGTTGCACTGTCGAAGAAGATTCAATAAAGAGTTTTACTCTGGTTTAAAAACAAAAGTGTAACTTTATCTTGAATCATGTCCGATAGTACAACTATCGAACAGAAATCAGGGATGCGGCAGTAGAAGACTTCAGTTTTAGCATGATGAGGCGGACAGCAGAGTCGCAAAATACTCAGTTTATGAAACAATAAAGTAGTCGGTGTTTATATACTGGCTAACAGCAAAAGGCAGGCAGAATAAGCCTCCTGCCAAAAAAATGGAAGGCAGGCATATATTTCAGAAAAAGATGGTGCTTTTGCTTTAGTTTTTAGTTTATTGTGAAAAAGCTGTTGAATTCAACAGTTTTTCCTCTCATCCAAAGAAAACACCGCAGGCAATGCAGTTTTTGGAGGTAGGCAATCAGTATATTTTTGTTTTAATAAATAAAAATGGGGGAATATTCATTATTGGACTTATTGTTATGCAGCCATTATTTTGATGTTACTCAGGTATAAAATAAGGTTAAAAAGTACATTAAATTTTCAAAAGTTCCATTGACTATATGTAAATTTTTTCTATATTTATAGTCTGGCAATTCGGCGTACCGGGCGATTCACCAGTATTTTCGAGGTCCTTGGTTAACTGCGGTTGTTGTCGAGCGAAATCGCAGGGGGGTTGAATATCGTTCGTGGTACAATATGCTGGCGTAGCTCAGCTGGTAGAGCAGCTGATTTGTAATCAGCAGGTCATCGGTTCGAGTCCGATAGCCAGCTCAAGCAAGAGTTGTCGGGCAGGTAGCGAAGCGGTCAAACGCATCAGACTGTAAATCTGACGGCTCATGCCTTCGAAGGTTCGAATCCTCCCCTGCCCACGGAGTTGAAAGTTTAGTGGGTTTGTTGTTTGAAAAAAGAAACGCGAGCTGGGATTATAAAGACGCGGGAGTAACTCAGTTGGTAGAGTCACAGCCTTCCAAGCTGTTGGTCGCGGGTTCGAGTCCCGTCTCCCGCTCAGCAACAATCTGAGCGCTTGCGTAGCTCAGTTGGTAGAGCACTTCCTTGGTAAGGAAGAGGTCATCGGTTCAATCCCGATCGCAAGCTCGAAAAAATTTAAGAAGATGAAGGAACGGTTATGCGAGATATTATTACTTTAGAGTGCACAAGCTGCAAACGGCGAAATTATTCAACGACAAAAAATAAAAAGAAACAAACCGGACGTGTTGAATACAAAAAGTATTGTCCATGGTGTAATAAGAGAACGCCGCACAAAGAGACCAAGTAACGGATTTAGCGTTCTGATATGCTGATGTTGAGAGACGCACGCAAGTTATTCAATCAGGCAAACTAATGTGTCTGCACCTGCACAGAGAGCAGATATGATAATACGTCAGTAGCTCAATTGGCAGAGCAGCGGTCTCCAAAACCGCAGGTTGGGGGTTCGACTCCCTCCTGACGTGCATGAATCACTCAAAACAAAAAGGAAGAAATTGAGCGATGAAAGAGAAAATTATTAACTTCTTTACTGATGTATCGAAAGAAATGCAGAAAGTGACATGGCCGTCGCGTGAGGAGCTTATTGAGTCCACCAAGATTGTGATCATTGTTACATTGCTCATTTCGCTTTTTACATGGGTAGTGGATTTTTCAGTCAGTGAAGTTCTTAAAGTAATTTTGAAATCTTAAAGGGTATAAATTGGATAAACGGTGGTATGTCGTTCGAACTTATTCAGGGCATGAAGCCAAGGTGAAGAGTTACCTTGATGCTGAAATTGCGCGGGTAGGTTTGCAGGAAAAAATTTCGAATGTATTAATACCTTCGGAAAAAGTTTTCGAAATTAAAGACGGGAAGAAAAAGTCGAAGGTGAAGAATTTCTTTCCGGGATACATACTTGTCGAAGCGGTATTGGATAAAGAAACAAATCATGTTATTCTCGAAGCCCCGTCTGTGATGGGATTTGTACCTGATAAGAACAATCCGGCCGCCTTGCAGCCGGATGAAGTACGCCGTCTTATTGGCAAGATGGAACAGAAAGATGAGACTCAGATAGTTGACATTCCGTTCCACATCGGTGAAGCGGTTAAAGTAACCGACGGCCCGTTTAATAATTTCAACGGATTTGTTCAGGATGTAAACTACGAAAAACTTAAAGTAAAGGTGATGGTCAGCATCTTCGGCCGTAAAACGCCGGTTGAACTTGATTTTTCACAGGTTGAGATAGAAAAGTAACCAGAGTATTCTGTAATCATAACGTAAGGTATTATTATGGCAAAGAAGGTAACGGGTTTCATTAAACTGCAAATTCCCGCCGGTCAGGCCAATCCTGCACCGCCGGTAGGTCCCGCTCTCGGTCAAAAGGGCGTTAATATTATGGAGTTTTGCAAACAGTTTAATGCCAGAACAAAAGAACAGCAGGGACTTATTATTCCTGTGGTCATTACGGTGTTCAGTGATAAGTCTTTTTCATTCATCACAAAGACTCCTCCTGCAGCCACATTATTGGTGAAAGCTGCAAAACTGGAAAAAGGTTCCGGAGAACCAAACCGTAACAAGGTGGGCAAGGTGACAAAGAAGCAAGTGCGTGAAATTGCGGAATTGAAAATGCCGGATTTAAATGCGGCGAATGTTGATTCGGCAATGAGCATGGTGGCCGGTACAGCACGCAGCATGGGTATTACGGTTGAAGAATAAGATAGTTTGAAACGGAGCGAGAAAATGAAACAACACAGTAAAAGATTCAGAGAAGTTGCAAAAAAGATTGGACCGAAAAATTATTCGATCGGTGAAGCAGTTGAGCTGGTAAAACAAACCGCTTCGGCAAAATTTTCGGAAGCGGTTGATATTGCCGTAAGACTTGGACTGGATCCGAAGAAAGCAGATCAGGCTTTAAGAGGTACAGTGGCGCTGCCGCATGGTATAGGTAAAGATGTCCGCGTACTGGTAATTGCCAAACCTCCTAAGGATGAAGAAGCAAAAGCTGCAGGCGCCGACCATGTAGGATACAAGGATTATCTGGATAAGATTCAGCAAGGCTGGGCGGATGTTGATGTTATCATCGCAACTCCTGATGTTATGGGTGATCTGGGAAAACTTGGAAAGATACTGGGTCCCCGCGGCCTGATGCCGAATCCAAAAAGCGGAACGGTCACAGTTGACGTTGCAAAAGCCGTAAAGGAAGTAAAAGCCGGCAAGATTGAATTCCGCGTTGAGAAAGCCGGAATTGTTCACGCGACGATTGGCAAGGCGGCATTTGAAAAAGAAAAATTGGTCGAGAATATTCATTCGTTTCTCGGTACTATTATGAGATTAAAACCGGCGACAGCAAAAGGTCAGTACGTGAAAAGTATTGCCATCTCGACAACGATGGGACCTGGTGTACATATCGACCGCGCTGAAACCGGAGCACATTAAGAAAGAAATTACGCACTCAAGTTCTCGTAACTTGTTGGATGCTCCGTTAATTGCGGAGGCTTCTCATTCAACAGCAAGGACTAAAAAAAAGGTAAAATATGAAACGCATTGAGAAAGAAGCGATTATATCGGAAGTTGCAGAGAAAGCTTCGAGAGCTGTAGCAATGTACTTTGCAGATTTTTCGGGCCTTACGGTAGAGCAAGAAACAGAACTGCGCCGTGAGTTTCGTAAATCGGGCATAGAGTACAATGTTGTAAAAAACACTCTCGCCCAAAAAGCTCTGGAGCAGCTCAGCGGATATGATCGAGTATTCGATAAGCTCGTTGGCCCGACAGGTATTGCATTTTCATACGACGATCCGTCGGCACCTGCGAAAATTATCAAGAAGTATTCCGATAAGCTTGGGAAGTTCAAACTTAAAGCTGCAGTCATTGAAAAGCAAATTTATGAAGCGGCAAGATTGAACGAACTTGCGAGCATGCCTTCAAGAAAAGATATGATCGCGGCAATTATCGGAAGTATACAGGCACCTGCTTCAGGTATTGCAGGCGCAATCGGTGCAGTCGCACGCGATCTGGTTTACGTTCTCGATGCTATCGAGAAGAAGAAGGCTGCTTAATTTAAAATTTTGAAAATATTATTTAAAGGAGAATTAAAATGTCAGTAGTTGCTGAAATTGTCGAAAAGATTGAAAAGCTTACCCTGCTTGAAGCTTCGGAATTAAAGAAAGCACTTGAAGAGAAGTTTGGTGTCACGGCCGCCGCACCGATGATGATGGGTGCAATGATGCAGGCCGGTGCAGCTGCTCCTGCAGCTGCAGCGGAAGAGCAGACTGAATTCAATGTTGAATTGAAAAGTGCGGGTGCTCAGAAGATCAACGTTATTAAAGTTGTCCGTGCAGCAACAGGCCTCGGCTTAAAAGAAGCAAAGGATCTTGTTGATGGTGCACCGAAAACCGTTAAAGAGAGCCTTTCGAAAGATGATGCGGAAAAATTGAAGAAGGAACTGGAAGAAGCAGGCGCAACAGTCGAGCTCAAATAAATCAATCAAAAGGTTCGTCATGAACTTATCAAGCGATAATCTTGCTGAGGTTATGATGGATGAATAGGTCGTTAAGCCGATGGCTCGCCTTTTAAAAGGGCAATAGAACCATCGGCTTATGCCGTCTAAAAGCGGATGTAAAGCAGTAATAATAAAATGGTTCTTTTTTTTGTTTGAAATTGATGTCTCAGCCTTAAAGGCTGTATTTTTTAAAACTTAATATCACAAGGAGTGGTTCCTTTGAAAAACCAATCCAACGGTTCTCAAGAACGTGTAATTTTTGCACGTATTCCATCAGTCATCGAAACGCCGGATCTTCTAAACGTTCAGATCGACTCGTTCAACAACTTCCTTCAGGCCGATACGCTTCCGCATAGGAGAAGAAAACTCGGCTTGCAGCAGGTTTTTGAAATGAACTTTCCGATCAGCGATGCGCGGGAAAATTTCCTGCTGGAATTTGAAGAATATTACGTCGAAAAACCGAAGTATTCGGTTATAGAATGCCAGGAACGCGGATTGACCTTCGCCGTTCCGTTAAAAGCAAAACTCCGGCTTTCTTCAAAAAAGGAAGGCGGAAAAGAATTCGTCGATACAATTGAACAGGAGGTCTATCTCGGCAACCTTCCTGCAATGACACATCGGGGCACTTTTATTATTAACGGTGCAGAACGTGTCGTGGTCAGTCAACTGCATCGCTCGCCGGGAGTATTTTTCGGCGAATCAATACATCCTAACGGTACTATGATGTATTCCGCGCGTATTATTCCATTCCGCGGATCCTGGGTTGAATTCGCTACCGATATCAATAATGTTATGTATGCTTATATAGACAGGAAGAAAAAATTTCCCGTCACAACTCTGCTGCGTGCACTCGGATATTCGACCGATGATGATATCCTTGATCTGTTCGGACTTGTGGAAGAAATCGATGCAGCAAAAGTAGATCTGAAAGAATACATCGAAAGAAAAGTGTGCAGCGATGTATTCGATAAAAAAACCGGTGAAGTGTTCATCAATAAAGACTCAAAACTTACCGAAGAACATATCAAGCATATTAAAAAGGCAGGCATAAAGAAACTTCGCCTGTTAAAAACCGATGAAGCGTCCTCCGGATCAGTTATCGCCAATACAATTTTAAAAGATGCTGCCCGGTCTTCCGAGGATGCGCTCGAGGCGATTTATACCCAGCTGCGGTCGGGCGAGGCGCCCGATCTGGATACTGCGAAAAACCTTATAGACAGGTTGTTCTTCAATCCGAAACGGTACGACCTCGGCGATGTCGGCCGGCACAGAATGAATATCAAACTCAATCTGAATATACCCGAAAATGTTACAACGCTTACAAAAGACGACATTATAGCCATCATCAAATATCTTATAGATATGCAGCAGGGCAAGCGGTCGGTAGATGATATCGATCATCTGGGTAACCGCAGAGTCCGTACTGTCGGCGAGCAGCTTGCACAGCAGTTCAATATCGGTTTATCGCGCATGACGCGCACAATTCGTGAGAGAATGAATCTTCGCGATGCTGAAACAATTACGCCGCAGGATTTGGTAAACGCACGGACGATAACGAGTGTAATTAATGCGTTTTTCGGGACCAACCAGCTTTCACAATTCCTCGATCAGACTAATCCGCTGGCAGAAATGACGCATAAACGGCGTGTGTCTGCACTCGGACCCGGCGGTCTGACGCGCGAACGCGCCGGATTCGAAGTCCGCGACGTGCACTATACACACTACGGCCGGCTTTGCCCGATCGAAACACCTGAAGGTCCGAATATCGGACTAATCTCTTCGCTTTGCATACATGCCCGCATAAATGATTTTGGTTTTATCGAAACACCGTATCGCAAAGTTAAAAATGGAAAAGTATTGGAAGAAATCGAGTTTCTGACTGCAGAACGCGAAGACGAAGTAACCATCGCACAGGCTAATACACTGCTTGACGAGCGTGGCAGGTTCCTTGAAGAAAAAATCAAGGCAAGATTGGAAAGCGATTACCCGCTTGCGGAACCCGATAAGATCCAGTATATGGACGTTGCACCGAATCAAATCGTCAGCGCCGCTGCTGCATTGATTCCGTTCCTTGAGCACGATGATGCCAACCGTGCGTTGATGGGGTCGAATATGCAGCGCCAGGCCGTTCCTTTGCTGCAGCCTGAAGCACCGGTCGTCGGTACAGGATTGGAAGAAACCATCGCACGGGATTCACGCACTATCATCGTTGCTGAACGCAACGGCAGTGTTGAATCTGTCAACGGCGATAGTATTGTTGTGTTGTATGATATTGATGAAAACAGCAATGAAGCAATCATCAGTTTCGATGATAAGCGCAGGGTTGAATATAAGCTGACAAAGTTTCTTCGCACTAATCAGGATACCTGCATCAATCAGAAGCCTGTTGTTAAAGAAGGACAGCGGTTCAAGAAGAACGATGTGCTGGTCGATGGCTGTGCGACCGATCAGGGAGAACTTGCGCTCGGCAGAAATGTCCTGGTGGCATTCATGCCCTGGCGCGGCTATAACTTTGAAGATGCCATTATTGTCAGTGAACGTATCGTCGCTGAAGATGTTTTTACCTCGGTTCACATTGAAGAATTTGAATTGCAGGTGCGGGATACAAAACGCGGCGAAGAAGAGCTTACGCGGGAAATTCCGAATGTGAGCGAAGAAGCAACAAAGGATCTCGATGAAAACGGTGTAGTCCGTGTTGGCGCGGAAGTCAACGAGGGCGATATCCTGATCGGCAAGATTACGCCGAAGGGTGAGACCGATCCGACGCCGGAAGAGAAGCTTTTAAAAGCTATTTTTGGCGAGAAGGCGGGCGATGTGAAAGATGCTTCATTGAAAGCACCTCCCGGCATGAAAGGAATAGTTATTTCGACCAAGCTTTTTAGCCGGAAGAAAAAAGACACAGAGAGCAAGAAAGAAGATAAAAAGAGACTGGAATCACTTGAACGGATGCGCCGCAAGGAAATTAAAGACTTGCATGAAAAACTTGCGCATAAACTGGATCAGGTGCTGGAAGGTGAAAAATCTGCAGGCATCCGCAACCTTGACGGAGAAATCTCAATCAGGGCCGGCGTCGTGTTCAAGGAAAGTACTTTCCAGAAAATGGAAGATCTGGATAAACTGGATTATAATCAGGAATGGATTGATGATAAGCGCAAGCATAATATTATCGTCCATATCTATGAAAACTTCCGGCAGAAAATGAGCGAGATCGAAGAGTTATATCGCCATGAGAAAAACAAGATTCAACTTGGAGACGAATTGGCGCCGGGTATCGTGCAGTTGGCAAAAGTATATGTTGCAAAGAAACGTAAACTCCAGGTAGGCGACAAGATGGCCGGCCGTCACGGGAACAAAGGTGTTGTCTCAACAATTGTTCCGGTGGAAGACATGCCGTTTCTTCCGGATGGCCGCCCTGTAGATATAGTGCTCAATCCGTTAGGTGTGCCGTCACGCATGAATTTAGGTCAGCTGTTTGAAGTTGCACTCGGCTGGGCTGGAATTAAGCTTGATGTTGATTTTGCTTCACCGATCTTTGACGGTGCAAAATGGGAAGAAGTACAGGAATGGCTCGAAAAAGCGGGAATCAATAATACTTCCAAGACATTGCTTGTTGACGGGCGGACAGGAGAGTTGTTTGACCAGGAAGTTACAGTCGGATACCTATATATGATGAAGCTTTCGCATATGGTAGACGACAAAATTCACGCCCGTTCAATCGGGCCGTATTCGCTTATTACTCAGCAGCCATTGGGCGGAAAAGCTCAATTTGGCGGCCAGCGCTTTGGAGAGATGGAAGTATGGGCGCTTGAAGGATACGGCGCGTCTAATATTTTACAGGAAATCCTCACCGTTAAATCCGACGATGTAATGGGCAGAGCAAAGGTGTATGAAGCAATCGTAAAAGGTGAAAATCTTTCTGAGCCGAATGTGCCTGAATCGTTCAATGTGCTTGTCCGAGAATTGCAGGGCTTGGGTTTGGAAGTGAAGATTGAATGATGGTAATGTATACTGATTAAAGACAGTCATTACTCATCCAATAAAGAACATAGTTTGATGGAGGCGATATGCCTTATATAGAATTAGCAGCAAAGAAATCATTTAACAAAATTACGATTAGTCTTGCTTCACCGGATATGATACTGAGCCGTTCGCACGGTGAAGTTACCAAGCCAGAGACAATCAATTACAGATCTTTCCGTCCGGAAAAAGACGGATTATTCTGCGAAAAAATATTCGGTCCTGTCCGCGATTGGGAATGCCATTGCGGAAAATATAAACGCATCCGCTATAAAGGCATCACCTGCGACCGATGTGGTGTAGAAGTAACTCAAAAAAGTGTCCGCCGTGAACGTCAGGGGCACATAACACTTGCAGTTCCTGTGGTGCATATCTGGTATTTCCGATCTGTCCCGAGCAAGATAGGCACGATTCTCGGTATAGCCGGCAAGGAACTGGAAAAGATCATCTATTACGAATCGTATGTCGTTGTCAATCCGGGTACGACAGGCCTGCAGCAATTCAACCTGTTGTCCGAAGATCAATATCTTGAAGTTCTTTCTTCTCTTCCGGAAGAAAACCAGGAGCTCGACGATAATGATCCGAAAAAATTTATCGCGAAGATGGGCGGAGATGCGATCAAGGACTTATTACGACGCGTTAACGTGGAAGACCTTGCCGCAGAATTACGTGCGCAGCTCGCGACTGAGACTTCAGTACAGAAAAAACAGGATGCTCTGAAGCGTTTAAGAGTTGTCGAAGCATTCCGCATGCCGGAAAGCGATGTCCCGAACAAACCCGAGTGGATGGTGCTGGATGTTATTCCGGTAATACCGCCGGAATTACGCCCGTTGGTACCGCTGGAAGGCGGGCGGTTTGCCACTTCCGACCTGAATGATCTATACAGGCGGGTTATAATTCGAAACAACCGTTTGAAACGCCTTATTGAAATTAAAGCGCCGGAGGTAATTCTCCGCAATGAAAAACGAATGCTGCAGGAAGCAGTCGATTCGCTTTTCGACAACTCGCGGCGGGTCAATGCAGTCCGTTCTGATAATAACAGGGCGTTGAAATCCCTGTCAGACATGCTGAAAGGGAAACAGGGACGCTTTCGCCAGAACCTGCTTGGCAAACGTGTGGACTATTCCGGCCGCTCGGTCATTGTGGTCGGTCCCGAATTGCAGCTGCATCAATGCGGTCTGCCGAAAGATATGGCGGTGGAGTTGTTCAAACCTCATATTATCAGAAAATTAATCGAACGCGGCCTGGTCAAGACAGTTAAAAGCGCAAAAAAAATGGTCGATAAAAAGGGCGCGGATGTTTGGGATATCCTTGAGAATATTATCGATGGACATCCTGTAATGCTTAACCGTGCTCCGACATTGCACCGTCTTGGAATTCAGGCTTTCCAGCCGGTTCTGGTCGAAGGAAAAGCAATACGCGTCCACCCGATGGTGTGCACGGCATTTAACGCTGACTTTGACGGCGATCAGATGGCAGTACACGTGCCTCTTTCTTACGAGTCACAGCTTGAAGCGCGCATGCTGATGCTTTCAAGTCATAATATACTTTCTCCTGCAAGCGGTTCTCCTATTGTTAAACCGACTCAGGATCAGGTCTTAGGCTGTTATTACCTGACAAAATCAAAAGCCGGCGACCTGGGAGAAGGCAGAGTATTCTCTTCCGCAAAAGAAGTCATTATAGCGTACGACCAGTGCCGTATCGGCCTGCATGCGAGAATAAAAGTACGAATTAACGGTGAACTGATCGAAACAACAACAGGACGCACGATCTTTAATCAAATCGTTCCGCCGGAAATTCCGTTCGTTAATGAATTACTCAATAATAAACGGCTCGTGCAAATAATATCGACAGTGTTCCGCCGCTGCGGAAATCTGGCTACAGCCAATTTCCTTGATCAGTTAAAAATGCTCGGATTTACATACGCGACAAAGGGCGGACTTTCTGTATCTATCGGAGATGTTGTAATTCCGAAAGAAAAAGTTGACCTGGTCATAAAAGCGCAAAAAGATGTCGAGAATGTGGAATCTCAATATTTCAGAGGTTTCATTACAAACGGCGAACGCTATAATAAGGTTATCGATATATGGACACGCGTTACGAGCAGAATTGCAGACAGGCTTTTTGAAGCCCTTCAGCGCGACCGTGACGGATTCAACTCACTGTTTATGATGGTTGATTCTGGAGCACGCGGTTCAAAAGAACAGGTGCGGCAGCTTGCCGGTATGCGCGGATTAATGGCAAAGCCCCAGAAGAGCATGTCAGGCGCAACAGGAGAACTTATCGAGAATCCCATTATTGCTAACTTCCGCGAAGGTCTTTCGATTCTGGAATACTTTATTTCCACACACGGTGCCAGAAAAGGCCTTGCAGATACAGCTTTAAAGACCGCAGATGCGGGATATCTTACACGCAGACTTGTTGATGTGGCGCAGGATGCAATAATCGGCGAAATCGACTGCGGAACAATTAAAGGTGTATCGACAAACGCTCTTAAAGAAGCTGAGGATATTAAAGAACCGTTAACAGAACGTATCCTAGGGCGTGTTTCTCTTAACGATATTGTCGATCCGATTACGAATGAAATTATTGTAAATGCCGGCGAATTAATTGACGAGGATAAGGCACAGCAAATATCTGAAACCTCCATCGAGACGGTAGTCATTAGGTCAGTACTTACCTGCGACTCACGGCGCGGTGTGTGCGCAAAATGCTACGGCCGCGATTTGACTACGGGAAATCTGGTTGAGCCTGGAATGGCTGTCGGTGTTATCGCTGCTCAGTCAATAGGCGAGCCGGGTACGCAACTAACACTGCGTACATTCCATACAGGCGGAACTGCAAGTCTTATTGCTGCACAATCTCAGGTTATGTCGAAATTCGACGGAATTATAAAGTATTCGGGAATCAAATTCATCGAGATCAATAAAGAAAATGAGATCAGGATGATGGTTTCTGGCCGAAGCGGCGTTGTGAATGTGCTGGACAATGATAACCGGATTCTTACAAAATATGATGTACCCTATGGTGCAACATTGCTTGTCCGTGATAATGCCAAGGCAGCGAAGGGCGAATTAATTTACGAATGGGATCCGTATAACGCGGTTATTGTCTCGGAGCACAGCGGTATTATTCAATATGTGGATATGAAAGAAAAGGTTACTTACAGGGAAGAGCCGGATGAGCAGACCGGGCATATCCAGAAAGTTGTTATCGACAGCCGTGAAAAGAATCTTATACCGGCAATAGCAATTATAAACAAGAAAGGCCAGAAGGTCGCTTCTTATCCTATTCCCACTCGTGCTCATGTAAATGTTGATGATGGAGAAGAAATACAGGCCGGTTCCATTTTGGTCAAGATACCGAGAGATATCGGCAAGACCCGTGATATTACCGGCGGCTTACCGCGCGTAACGGAACTTTTTGAAGCGCGCCATCCGAATGATCCGGCTGTTGTTGGTGAAATTGACGGAACGGTATCTATCGGCCAACCTAAACGCGGTTCGAGAGAAGTATTTATCGAGAGTGCTGACGGCAAGGATAAACGCACATACCTGATTCCGCTCGGAAAGCATTTATTGGTTCAGGACGGTGATTTGATCAGGGCCGGTGAACGGCTGTCTGCCGGATCAATAGATCCTCATGATGTCCTCCGCATTAAAGGAACAACTGCAGTACAGGAATACTTGGTGAACGAAATTCAGGAAGTGTATAGAATGCAGGGTGTGAAAATCAATGATAAGCATATCGAAGTCATAGTGAGGCAGATGATGCAGAAGGTCAGGATTGCAGATCAGGGCGATACTAAGTACCTCGAAGGCGATCATGCAGATAAGAACCAGTTGCACGATGAAAACGAAGGCCTGTTAGATAAAGTTGTCATAACAAATAAAGGCGATTCGAAGCTGAAGAATGGACAGATAGTTACAAAGAAAGTCGTACGTGAAGTCAATATTGACATGAAAAAGAGATCAAAAAAAGCTGTGGAATTTCGGGATGCTTTACAGGCAACGTCTGATCCAATACTTTTAGGCATAACACAAGCATCTCTTACCACGGAAAGCTGGATTTCTGCTGCTTCGTTCCAGGAGACTACGAAGGTTCTCACTGATGCCGCTATTGCAGGCAAAAATGATCACCTCCTTGGTTTAAAGGAAAACGTTATTATGGGTCATCTTATTCCTGCCGGAACAGGGCAGAAGAAATTCAAGGATATTTTAGTCGGAGTACCGGAAACCGATGCCGATATAAAGCCGGATATTGAGGAACCTGAAAAAGAGGCGGTTGTTGTTGAGATGGAGACAAAAAAGGCAAAACGTAAAATTAAGATAGCGGATTAGTAATTAAAATACGATAATAACATTGACTTATTGTTAAAAAAACGTTATATTAAAAAATGTTTATTTCATTAAATTAAGTTTTTTTGGAGAATGTAGAATTGCCTACTGTTAACCAACTTATTAAGGACAGCCGCGAGAAGGTGTTATGGAAGAGCAAATCACCGGCACTTGATCGCAATCCTCAGAAAAGAGGAGTCTGCACGCGTGTATATACGACAACTCCAAAGAAGCCCAATTCGGCTTTACGTAAAGTAGCGCGCGTTCGTTTGACAAATGGGATTGAAGTGACAGCATATATACCCGGTGAAGGTCACAATCTTCAGGAGCATTCTATTGTTCTTATTCGCGGCGGAAGAGTAAAGGATTTGCCCGGTGTTCGTTATCATATTATTCGGGGGACACTGGATACTCAGGGTGTGCAGGATCGGAAACAAGGACGTTCAAAATACGGAGCAAAAAAGCCGAAACAACAGGCTTAGTTATTAGAGTATGAGAAAGAAAAGAGCTATACGCCGGCGTGTAACGCCAGATCCAAAGTTCGGTGATGAACTCATTTCCAGATTTGTAAATAGTGTTTTGCAGGACGGGAAAAAGAATATTGCGCGTTCTATCGTTTATGATGCCCTTGAACAAATAGGGCAGAAAACAGATAAAAATCCTTTAGATATATTTAAAAAAGCAGTGGATAATGCTTCTCCGCTTATTGAAGTAAGAGCACGAAGAGTTGGCGGTGCAACCTATCAGGTGCCTACAGAAGTTCGTCTCGAGCGACGAACCGCTCTCGCAATTCGTTGGCTGATTAATTACGCCCAAGAACGCTCGGATAAATCTATGTCGCAAAAGCTTGCGGCAGAATTACTTGCCGCGTCTTCCGGTGAAGGCGGTGCGGTGAAGAAAAAAGAAGATGTACACCGTATGGCTGAAGCTAACAAAGCTTTTGCACATTTCAGGTGGTAACAGTTAAATATCTTGTTGTCTTAGTTAACCTGTATTATCGGCGAAGGCCGGTTCTACGGGCTGGAGCAGTATAAATTTATGTCTCGTGGTTATTCTTTAGAAAAAATTCGAAACATCGGTATAATGGCGCATATTGATGCCGGTAAAACGACTACAACGGAACGTATTCTTTTTTATACGGGCCGTTTGCATCGCCTTGGTGAAGTCCATGACGGCGCTGCAACTATGGATTGGATGGAGCAGGAAAAGGAACGCGGTATTACAATCACGAGTGCTGCAACAACTTGTTACTGGCGGGATCATATGATTAATATCATAGATACTCCCGGCCACGTTGATTTTACAATAGAAGTCGAGCGTTCGCTTCGCGTGCTCGACGGTGCCGTTGCTCTGTTTTGTTCTGTGGGCGGCGTCGAACCGCAGTCAGAAACAGTATGGCGTCAGGCTGATAAATACGGCGTTCCGCGTGTTGCATTCGTAAATAAAATGGATCGCGCAGGAGCAGATTTTCTTTCCGTCGTGGATATGATGAGAACACGGCTGAAAGCAAATGCCATACCTATTCAGCTGCCTGTTGGAGAAGGCGATATGTTCGCCGGTATTATTGATCTTATCACTATGAAAGCCCGCATGTACAACGAGGACACACAGGGCGCCACATGGGACGAGATAAAAATACCGGAAAAATTGATGCCGAAAGCAAACGAGTATAGAATTAAGATGCTTGAAGCTGTTGCCGATGAAGATGATAAGCTGCTTGAAACATATTTGGATGGAAAAGAGATTTCACCGCAGGAAGTACGGAGAGTATTAAGACGTTCTACAATAAAAGGCAATATTAGTCCCGTTCTGTGCGGTTCATCGTTTAAGAATAAAGGCGTGCAGGACCTGATAGATGCAGTTGTCGATTTACTGCCGTGTCCGCTGGATGTCAACAACGGGGAAATTCATGGCCATCATCCTCACCGTCATGATGACGTGATAAGGAAAATTAACGAAAAGGAAAAATTTACCGCGCTGGCGTTTAAAATTATGAGCGATCCGTTTGTGGGAAGATTGACATATTTCCGTGTGTATGCCGGCACGCTGTCTGCAGGTTCATATATATACAACGTGATCTCCGACAGGAAAGAACGTATTGGACGCCTCCTCAGGATGCATGCCAATCACAGGGAAGAGATCCAGGAAGCTTATGCAGGAGATATCGTTGCTGCAATCGGATTAAAAAACACAAAGACAGGCGATACGCTGTCGATAGAAGATGATCCTATCGTGCTTGAACGGATGGAGTTTCCGGCACCGGTTATCGATGTTGCCATTGAACCCAAAACAAAAGCAGATCTTGAAAAAATGGGCGAAGCAATGCAGCGCTTGGCGGAAGAAGATCCGACATTTCGTGTCTCGACTAATGAGGAAACAGGCCAGACAATTGTCAGCGGTATGGGCGAACTTCATCTTGAGATTATTATTGACCGGATGAAACGCGAGTTCAAGGTTGAAGCCAATGTCGGCAAGCCGCAGGTAGCATATAAAGAAACCATTACCAAGAAGGTAACGGCGGAGGGCAAATTTGTCCGTCAATCGGGAGGGCGCGGTCAGTTTGGCCATGTTTGGATTGATGTAGAGCCCAACGAAAAAGGAAAAGGATTTGAATTTGAAAATGCAATTGTCGGCGGTGCAGTGCCGAAGGAATATATTAAGCCTATTGAGCAGGGAATTATTGAAGCTATGCGAAACGGCGTTCTTGCCGGCTACCCTGTGGAAGATATTAAAATCAGACTGTTCGACGGTTCATTTCATGCAGTAGATTCTTCGGAAATGGCGTTTAAAATTGCAGGTTCAATGGCGTTTCAGGAAGGGGCAAAAAAAGCAGGACCGATACTACTTGAACCGGTCATGGCTGTTGAAGTTGTTACTCCGGAAGAATATCTCGGCGACGTGATGGGAGATCTGAATTCACGCAGGGGAAAAATTGAGGGAATGGGATCCCGCAAGGATGCGCAGGTTGTTACGGCACATGTTCCGCTTTCAGAGATGTTCGGATATGCTACACAGGTTCGTTCAATGACACAAGGCCGCGCTTTATATACGATGCAGTTTTCGCATTACGAAGCGGTACCAAAGAGTATTGCTGAACAAATAGTTGAAAAAGTCCGCGGCAAGAGTAATGTAGCCGCATAGGGTTAGAATAGAATAAGTAAATACATCAAAATATAAGGAGATCAACACATGGCAAAGGAAAAATTTGATCGTAGTAAGCCACACGTAAATGTTGGTACAATCGGTCACGTTGACC
>JAFGLB010000045.1 GCA_016928255.1 Bacteroidota bacterium | reverse complement strand
CTCCATGTCGATCCGAAGATGTCTTTCGGTACAGGCCATCATGAAACAACCCGGCTGAGTTTGAAATTATTGGAAAAATATGTAACCGGTGGAATCAGGGTACTCGATTTCGGCTGCGGAACAGGAGTCTTAGGAATCGCATGCATTAAACTGGGAGCCGGATCCGTTATCGCTGTCGATATAGATCCCTGGTCAATCGAAAATACCAAAGAGAATATTAAGCAAAATAAAGTGGAAAGACGCATGAAAGTCAGGCTTGGCAGTATCAGCTCAATACCGAAAATCAAGTACGATCTTATCGCGGCAAATATCGATTTTATTACAATATCGCGTTTTATTAAATCTATTGCCGGCATGGCGAGAAAAAACGGAATTGTAATTCTTTCGGGCATACTTACCGGCGACCTGCCTGCACTCCAGCCGATTTTTAAAAATAATATGCTCGTTAAAGAACAGGTTATTATGGAAAACGAGTGGTCGGCTATCGCACTTCGCAGGATATAGCAATGCGGATTGCGTCCATAGATATAGGCACAAATACCGTTCTGATGCTTGTTGCAGATATTGATAAAAACGGATATTTCGCTGTTCTCAAAGACGAGCATATAATCGGGCGGCTTGGAAAAGGAGTAGACGAACACGGAGTTATTCAGCAAGAAACATTCCGGCGCATTGAAAATATCCTGTCCCGATTTAAACAAATCGCCGAATCAACCGGAACCGAATACATATCAGCCTGCGGCACAAGCGCTCTTCGGGATGCTTCAAACAATCGTGAATTCATCGATTACATAAAAGACAATTTATCTATAAACATTGAAATACTAAACGGCAAAAAAGAAGCCGAATTGACATATCTGGGTGCTGTATCTGAACATTTAAAAGACTCACCATCCGGAAATTATGCAGTACTGGATATAGGCGGAGGAAGTACGGAACTCATTACAGGTACCGGTTCCGGCATTTCATCCGCTATAAGTATGGATATCGGCAGTGTGCGCCTAACTGAAAGAATTCTGAAGAAAAGTCCGCCTGAAGATGCCGCAGTCCTGAATGCGGTTGAGTTTATAAATACTCACACCTTAAATTTACCGCCTATTGAAGAGGAAACAATACTGATCGGTGTTGCAGGTACATTAACGACTTTAGCAGCACTGGATCTCCGGCTTAATGCTTTTAACGAGGAATTAATTAACCGTCATTTACTCAGGGATGAAAATATACGGCATATATTCCAGGAGCTCCGGTATCTTACGCTCGATCAAATTATAAGCTATTCGCAGATTCATCCTTCCAGGGCAGACATTATTCTCGCCGGAATTCTTATTCTGAAAGAAATTTTAAGTAAACTAAAAGCAATTCAAATAACCGTCAGCACCCGCGGCTTGCGTTACGGCATTCTTTTGAACACCGCGCGGCAATTGTTGAACATGTGATTCTTTACCAGAGTCCCAATCCTGCCCCTATAGTCCATTCGAATTGATTTGTGCAATTCCGAGCCGGGTTAGCTTCATCCTCTATTGTCAGAACACGTCCGTTGAAATTGATAAAAAAATCGCGTACCGGCTGGTATTGCACGGACAGTCCTGCTGAGCGCTGGATATGCAGAGGGCCGAAAAGGAACGATTTCTTACCCTGCTCTGTGCTGTATTGGTCGACAATGGAGAGACTGCCGCCTTTCCTGAACACTTCGGCAAATGCCGTTAAATGCAGTGCATGCCTCGGTGCAAATCCCATTTCAACATAAAGATTATCCGCATTTTGTCCCATCCAATTGCCGAGTACAAATCCGTTGTTCGTGAAAGTCACTGCCGGTATGTTGTGGTTATATGCGGCGGGATTAACTCTGCTGTATTCCACTGTCAAATCCAAATTATTGAACGGTATATCGAACGCTCGAATACCGGTGGTAAAAGCCACCTGCCTGTGTGAAAGATAAGGATCGAACAGATCATCTGTATTTAATTCATCAATGAACAGTGATATGTACGCATTCACATTTCTGATCACGTTCAAATCAAGACTGCCGAAAAGCTGGCAATTGTCTTTATCCCCGTTATAATGCTCTGCAGCTTTGAAGAACATAACCGGGATTAAATAAATAAAAAGTGGACCCCTGTCGCTGTATACGATGGATTCACCTATTGAAAAATCCACTCCGTCCCATAACGAAATTTCCAGCTGGTGTGCTGCAATGTATTTGTTATGAGCGACATCGCGGAACTTGGAATAAGAAGGATTTGAATAATTAATGATATAAGCCCTTGAAGAATCAGTCAGGTTTGAATTTAGTTCTCCATGAAAATAAATAAAATCGATATTCTTCGAGAGCGGCACTCTCATTTTTATCTGCGCATACGACGGGGCATTATCCGAAAGAATAACACTGCCGTTTCTTCCATATCCCCAGACATTATTCATTTTTTCCAGCGAAAAATCGAATGCGCCAGTCCGCCAGCTCAACTGCGCGTCAATTTCATCATACTGGATTACGTTTTTATCGTCAAGTTTGGATGTTATGATTCCCCGCAGCGGTGATTTTATCCTGCTGTAGTAATTTTTGTCTTCCGGCGTCATCCAGTAGAACTTTGCAATGTCGTTATCATTAAATCTTCCGAAATCTATTCTGTCTCCCTCGGCCAGGTTATCCGCAATATTGAAGTAAAAACCTATATCATCGTATGTATACCCGTAAATCTTGAAACCCTGGGTACGGTATGTTGTAGACTGGTTGGAGACGGAGACCTGAGAAATATTATAGTTAATGTCGAAATTTAAAATGCCGCCGGGCAATTCCTGCGAATACAAATGCCACCGCGCTTCAGTAGGTTTGGAATCTCCTGATTTTTTCAGCATCTCATATAAAAATTCGGTTTTCAGGAATTCAAAAGTCTCGCGTTCAACTCTGGTCATTTCATCTGCATGCTTTTCAAGGCCGTTAATTGCTTCTGCGACCTGAATTCTTGACAGCGGTTTTGCCGCATCCTTAAAACCGGCCAGCAGCTGCTTCGCTTCCATCCTTTTTAGAAAATCATACGCTTCATGATGCAGGGGTACATACACTGACTGCGCCTGAAGAATAATTCCCGCCGTAATTACCAGGATAACGCTCTTAAAAAAAAAATTTTTCATTCTGTATTCCTTCTATTTCTGCAGTCTACCGGACATGCGTCCATAATTCACGCCACGTACGCAATTCTTCTGTTTTCGGATATACGGCAGGTGCCCTGCCTGTCAGCAGGTATCTGATATCGCAGTAGATATGAAACATTACCGTCGGGAATAAATTTTTATCCAGCCGTCTTGTAGAAACAAATACACAGGCCTTTTTTGCGACGGCACATTTCCCGATACGCGATATTCTTCTGCTCAGATCCAGATCTTCGACAATACCGAAATCCTCCCGGAAGCCTCCGGCCATCAAAAATTCCTCTTTTCGATAAGCGGCACATATTCCGGGAAATAAAGACAGGCCGATAAAATTGAAAAACCTGACCAAATAATACGTAGCCCTGTAAACAAATCTCTGAAACACACCGCCGTCGCCCGGCTTTGCAATGCCCGTAACGCCGACAATTCCTTTATTTAAAAATATTTCATGGCAGAAATATAGAAAATCCCTTTCTATTTCTGCATCTGCATCAATAAAGACAAGTATTTCACCGGCTGCATTCCTTGCGCCTATATTGCGCCCGAATGCAATTCCTTTCCGGTCTTCAACTATAACTTTGTCTGCATACCGGCGTGCAATACCCGCCGTGCCGTCTGCGGAACGCGCGTCGGATACAATTATTTCAAATTCTTTCCGGTCGTATTTTTGTCCAAGCGCCGACTTGAGGCATTTTTCTATATAACCTTCTTCCATATATGTTGGAATTATTATCGAGAATTCCATAGATTTTTTAAAAGTTTTTCCGACTAAAATAACCGGAGGACAAGTTTGCGGTATGCACGATCAATTATTGACCAGTATCTTTTTTGATTTGTGAAGTAAGAATACCTTCCTAATATCTTATTATCCGGGCTGTTGATTCTGCATTTTTTTAAGGAAATATTTATAAGTCCTCGCCAGCCCTTCTTCACGTGTAATTATCGGCATCCAGCCAAGAATTTCTCTTGCTTTTGTAATATCGGGCTGGCGCACCTTCGGATCGTCCTCCGGCAAATCCTGAAATATTATTTTACTTCGGCTGCCTGTCAACCGTAATATTTCTTTCGCAAGTTCCAGTATCGTTACTTCTTCCGGATTCCCTATATTCATAGGCATATCGTAAGCTGAAATCATAAGTTTATATATACCGTCTATCAGATCCGAAACATAACAGACACTTCTTGTCTGGCTGCCGTCGCCGAAGACTGTCAGATCCTCATTCCTGATCGCCTGCGACATGAAAGCCGGAATTGCGCGACCGTCATTCAATCTCATGCGCTCGCCGTACGTGTTGAATATTCTGACTATCCTCGTATCGATTCCATGATACCTGTGGTACGCCATCGTCATCGCTTCCGAAAATCTTTTTGCCTCGTCATATACACCGCGCGGTCCGACCGGATTTACATTTCCCCAGTAGCTTTCTTCCTGAGGGTGCACAAGAGGATCGCCGTATACTTCAGATGTAGATGCGATAAAAAATCTCGCCTTTTTTGCCTTTGCCAGGCCGAGCGCTTTGTGAGTTCCCAGAGAACCGACTTTCAAAGTCTGTATCGGAAGTTTCAGATAGTCGATCGGACTTGCAGGCGAGGCAAAATGGAAAATAAAATCAACACTACCGTCTATATAAATATAGTTAGTTACATCATGCTGGATAAATGAAAATTTTGGATTGCCGATCAGATGTGCTATGTTTGCAGTATCGCCTGTAATTAGATTGTCTATGCAAACTACCTCATGCTTCTCCGAAAGAAGCCTGTCGCATAGATGTGAACCCAAAAAACCCGCACCGCCGGTAACAACAGAACGCATCACTTATTCTCCAAATACCACTGGATAGTTTTCCTGATTCCCTCCCGTAAAGGCGTTTTAGCCGTCCAGCCGAGTTTGTTTATTTTCGATACGTCCAATAACTTCTGCGGCGTACCGTCGGGCTTTGTGGAATCAAAAATAATTTCGCCTTTATATTCCACTTCTTCTTTTATTATATTCGCAAGTTCAAGTATAGAGACATCTTTCCCGACGCCAATATTGACTATTTCACTTCCGCTGTAATTATTCATTAAAAAAATACAGGCATCAGCCAGGTCGTCGACAAAAAGAAATTCACGCCTGGGTTTTCCTGTACCCCATACGGTTACCGAAGGCGCCTCATCCTTTCTTGCTTCTATAAACTTTCTTATTAAAGCCGGAAGAACATGAGAACTCTTCAGATCAAAATTATCATATAACCCGTATAAGTTGGTGGGCATTACGGAAATATAATCGGTTCTATACTGCCTGTTATATGCCTGGCACATTTTTATTCCGGCAATCTTAGCAATCGCGTACGGCTCGTTGGTCGGTTCGAGCTTGCCGTCCAGCAGGGATTCCTCGTTTATCGGCTGGGCTGCAAATTTCGGATATATGCATGAACTGCCCAGGAAGCATAATTTTTTGACGCCCGACTTGTATGCAGAATGAATAATGTTGGTCTGAATTTGAAGGTTTATGTAAATAAATTCAGCCGGGTACGTATCGTTAGCATGGATCCCACCTACTTTAGCCGCCGCTAGAAAAACAAAATCAGGTTTTTCGTCCTGCATAAGTCCCTCTACCAGCGATTGCTTTGTCAGGTCAAGTTCGTCTATTGTACGAAGAAGAAAACGAGAATATCCCTGCGCCTTTAAAGAACGAAGAATTGCCGATCCGACTAATCCGGTATGCCCGGCAATATATATCTTTGCCGATTTTTCCACTCTAATATCCTCTCTTCTTCACTTTTTCAAAATCTGCTTTCGCCATCATCTTTGCCAATTCCTTAAATGTCGTTTTCGGCACCCACCCTAACTTTGTTTTTGCTTTTGTTGGATCGCCGATAAGCAGTTCAACTTCCGTAGGCCTGTAGTAACGCGGATCGACTCCGATGACTTCCCTGCCGTCTTTTTTCAGTATTCCGACTTCGTTTTCTTTTTCACCTTTCCATTCCAAATCCATATCCAGTTCCGAAAACACGGTCTCTACAAATTCTCTTACAGAATGAGTTTCGCCCGTTGCCAGAACGAAATCCTCCGGTTCATCCTGCTGGAGCATCCGCCACATGCCTTCGCAGTATTCCGGTGCGTAACCCCAGTCCCGTTTTGCATTCAGATTACCTATTGTCAGCTTATTCTGCAATCCTAGTTTTATCCTTGCAGCACCAAGCGATATTTTCCTCGTAACAAAGGTTTCGCCGCGCCTCGGCGACTCATGGTTAAAAAGTATCCCGTTGCAGGCATATAAACCGTATGCTTCCCTGTAATTTACAATTATCCAGTACCCGTACAGCTTTGCCACACCGTAAGGACTTCTCGGATAAAAAGGCGTTCGTTCGCTTTGAGGCACTTCCTGCACTTTTCCGAATAATTCGCTTGTCGATGCCTGGTAAAACCTTGTACGTACTCCAGTCTCCCGTATCGCATCAAGAAATCTCAATGTACCGATTGCATCGACTTCCGCAGTGTATTCCGGTATTTCGAACGAGACTTTAACATGGCTCTGTGCCGCAAGATTGTAAATCTCATCGGGTGCTATTTTTTCCAGAAGACGATTCAGATTACTCGTATCCGTTACATCACCATGATGAAGAAACATCCTGCTGCCCTGAATCTTTGGATCATTAAATAAATGATCGATGCGGCCTGTATTAAACGAACTGCTCCGGCGTATAATTCCATGCACTTCGTAGCCTTTCTCTAGCAGTATTTCAAGTAAATATGAGCCGTCCTGTCCTGTGATTCCGGTAATGAGTGCTTTTTTCATAAATAAACCGTTCTATATTGAGTAAAAAAATGTTTCCTTTACTTTAACCGGGCATTTCATTTTTGCATCTTCCTGCCGACACCGTGGTAAACAAATCCTGCTTCTCTCACTTCATCCGGATCATAAATATTTCTCCCGTCGAAGATTACCGGCGTTTTCATCAAAGATTTTATTGAGTTCAAATCCAGCCTGCGGAATTCATTCCATTCTGTAACGACAACCAGCGCGTCAGCGCCTTTCAATGCCGAGTATGCCGATTTGCTGTATTTTATTTTTGAACCATACACCTTTTTTGCATTCGTCATCGCCGCCGGGTCATGAACCCTGACCTTAGCTCCTTCTTTCAGCAGGCTGGATATAATTACAGCCGACGGTGCTTCCCTTATATCGTCTGTCTGAGGTTTGAAAGCTACACCCCATACAGCGATGGCCTTTCCTTTCAATTCACCTTTGAAATGATTTTTTATTTTTAAAATAATCATTTTTTTCTGGTCTTCGTTTATACGGTCGACGCTTTCGAGGATGCGCAGTTTATGCCCGTGCACCGCCGAGGTCTTGACCAGCGCTTTTACATCTTTCGGGAAACACGAACCCCCGTAGCCGATTCCCGCGAACAGAAAACTTTTCCCGATGCGCGGATCGCTTCCGATTCCCCTGCGTATTGATTCTATATCCGCACCAACTTTCTCGCAAAGATTAGCAAGATCGTTCATAAATGTTATTTTTGTTGCAAGGAATGAGTTCGCGGCATATTTCGTCATTTCAGCGCTCTTTTCATCCATCACTATGACAGGATTGCCCGTACGGACAAACGGCTCGTAAAGCTCCGCCAGTACTGCAGCGGCATTCTTGTCGCCTGTACCTATGATTATCCGGTCAGGCTTCAACGAATCCTGGAGCGCAGTGCCTTCTTTTAGAAATTCCGGATTGGATATTACACAGACATCATGCTTTCCGTTCTGCCTGAAATAACCCTGTATTTTTTCGACCGTACCGACCGGAACCGTGCTTTTGCTTACTATTATTTTTGATTCATTTAAAAAACCGGCAATTTTTTTTGATACCTCCATCACATGAGTGGTATCTGCCGAACCGTCTTCAGTTTGCGGCGTGGGCAGGCAAAGAAAAATGATCTTCGATTTTTCCACGGCTTCCTTCAATTTCGCTGTAAATTTCAGGCGGCCGTCTTTGATATTTCTCTTGACCAATTCTTCAAGGCCTGGTTCGTATATCGGGATAGAACCCCTTTTCAAATTGCGGATTTTCTTTTTGTCGATGTCCATACAAATGACGTTATTCCCCGTGTCCGCAAAGCATACGCCCTGCACAAGTCCGACATATCCTGTCCCAATTACGGAAATTTTCATTTCTCTGCCGATAAATATTACCAGATCATTGATGGAAATTTTCTGCCGAGCCGATTATCAAAAATATTTCGAAAAATCATACAAAAACCGCTTTTTGGAGTAGTAGGCTAATTTAAGATTCCCGATAGAAACATTCGGGAATGACACACTCCTTTTTTGTCATTCCCGCGGATTTTAGGCGGCCTGCCTGCCGCAGGCAGGGAATCTTAATATGGTTAATAAGGAAATTAAAAATAGCCACTACTTTTTTTCCTGTATTTTACTGATATCTTTTCGGCTGTAATATTGTAACTTTACGGAATAATTGATAGAAAGTAAAGCTGTGAATGATGAAAGGTTATAATGATAAGTGATAAGTAATTGGTGATAAGCAGGTATGAAAGACTCAATTAGTCGTTTTGTTCGTAGTTTAAGTTTATTGTATTTTTGTTGTTATAGATATGGGCTCAAACGCTTATCAATAAGCTCCTTTTCCGAAAAGCACCACAGGAATCGTAGCAAATATTATCTCCAGGTCAAATAGCAGGGACTGGTTTTCCACATAATACAGATCGAGCCATATCATCTCTCTGAAACCCAGCGTGCTCCTGCCCGATATTTGCCATAACCCGGTAATACCGGGTTTTACTTTCTCTCTGTCCTTAATAGACTTCCAAAAATCTGATGGCTCCTTTAAATTTTTCAAGTCTTCGATTGGCAGCGGCCTCGGGCCTACAATGCTCATCTCGCCTTTAATTACATTGATCAACTGCGGTAGTTCATCAATGCTGAACTTGCGTATAAACTTGCCCACCCTGGTAATTCTTGGGTCTTTCTTTATCTTAAAAAGCGCACCTTTGGATTCGTTCATCCCAAAAAGTGATTCTTTCATCGCGTCGGCATTCTTAACCATACTGCGCAGTTTATATAGATAGAAAGTTTTTCCGTTTTTAGTCAATGTCCTGCGCTGCCTGAATAATATCGGCCTGCCTGATTCGATATAAATTGCCGCCGATGTAATAACCAGTACAGGACTTAGAATTATTAAAGCAAGCACACCACCGGCGATATCAAAAGACCGCTTGAGCACCTGCTTAATTATTTCTGTATGTTTTTTTTGCGGTGAATATATGGTTATGCCTGCGATATCATAAACACGCGACATCCGTAAAAGACTATCTGAATTCTTTGACAGGACTTTCAGTTTTATGCGGTTTTCTTCGCAAAGCTTGAATATTATCGAATAGCCGTCCGTGATTATATTTTCCGTCGGAATAAATATGCGGTCAATTTGATTTTCAGTTATTACTTTCTTCAATCCCGATACCGGATATTTGGGTACGAGTATCCCGTTTATTTCAATCGGAGCCAGGTCGTTCTTTTGATTTGTAACAATCCCTTTTATTTCGTAACCAAGCTCGGGAAAATTCTTGAACCTGTGAATGACCTCCGGGCCTCCGTTATCATAACCCGCAAGAAGAGCATTATGAATACCGTAACCATGCGATTGCATGAAATGAATAAATGCATTCAAAATTGTTCTTGCCAGTATGAATACAAAAGGCAGAACAAAAATGAATATCAGAATAAATCTCGGGGGAATTGCCCTGTTCTGGATAATATACAGGAATGAAAAAAGGCACAGAACAGTATACAGGTACGCCCTGCCTGCAAGATAATACTGCCTTATAATATTACTGTGCGATGTTGCCCTGTAAACACCTATCACCATTGCCAGAAAAATAATCACAAATCCGAAAACACTTACGAACTGCGCAAACACTTCCGGCTGGTATTCGGTAGTATTCGGAATGAATCCGCGTATTATGTACGCTGTTATTCCGCTCAGCATAATAACAATAACATCCGTTATTAATGCCGTAATTATCAGCAATGCCCGCCAGTTGCGCCTGATTAACTGTAACAAAAGAATAGCCCTCACTAATTACCCGTAAATAGTAATTACTTTTCACCGTATTTTCAATTTGCTATCCTTCATACAGGGATTTGAAAAGGACTTCGTAGTAATCGATTACTTTATCCCATGTATAGTTTCCTTCTATCCTATCCCGCGCTTTATTCCGGTATAACTCGGTTGTAGCGGGATTGCTTTCAATAAAATCAATAAGCCTGGCAAGACTTTGCAGTTCTCTTGTAAAATAGAGCCCGTATTCTTCGTCCTGAAGCACTTCACGGTTGAAAACATTATCAAATGCAAGAATACAGCATCCGGATGCCAGTGCCTTAAGCAGAGACGGATTTGTTCCGCCGAATGCATGTCCGTGAATATATGCGAATGCATTCGTGTACAATTCGTCCAGGAGGTTATCGTTGTTGATATAACCTGTAAAAATTATGCGGGGATCTCTTATCTGTTTCAGCGAATCGGCATAATCATCTTTATACGGCACGTCACCCACTATTACCAGTTTTCTACTGGAACTCGAATACAGGAACTCCTGAATGATAATTGACGCGTTGTTATCAGGCACGAGCCTGCCCACGACGAGATAGTAGCTGTTCGGGGCAAGGCCGTTTTTTTCAATCATTTCCGATACGCCTCCCGGAGAATAATTCGCACCGTAGGCAATAGTGATTGTTCTGGTATCGAACTCTTTTCTGTATACTTCATCCATCTTTTCCGAATCAGTAACAACAACATCCATCAGTTTAGTAGCCGTTTTCGAAGCGAAATAGAAATACTTTGCACCGAATCCTTCCCACTTAGGGCGCATCCATTCAAGTCCGTCTACATTTATTGCAGTTTTTTTCCTGAATATCTTTGTCAGCAGTCCGAATGGCCCGTTTGCCGAATTCACATAGAACACAATATCGGCGGATGTGAAGATCACATGAAGTGTAGCAAGAAATGAGTTAGTAATCTGGCTTAAATTTTTTGTGGGGATGGAAGGGAAATATTTCAGATACACGCCGTTAACAATTTCCGGGCGGCTTTTAAAAACATTCCGGTGGCAATATACAGTAACACTATTTCCCCGTTCAGCCAGCCGGGGAGCCAGTTCCGATACTAAAGTCTCATAACCGCCGAAAATGCAAGGATAACCACGTGATCCGATAATGGCAATGTTCATCAAGGAGCTCCATTATTTACATCATTTTTTTACGGAATAATTCATAAATATTATAATAGATAAATAGTGGTACAACTTTAAGATATCTTTTAAAAAGCCTTTCTGGCTCCATAAGCATACGAAAGAACCATTCCATCCCAATTTTCTGTATCAACATAGGAGCTTGTTGCATTCTTCCTGTATGGAAATCAAATGCAGCTCCTACAGTGCAAATTATGTTTACTTTTGTGAACTTTGATAATCTAAAAGCAAATATTTCTTGCTTTGGCGTACTTAAACCAATCCATAAGATATCGGTTTTCATAATATTTATCTTATCTGCCAATTCCATCAACTCTTCATCAGTCATTTCATGAAAAGGCGGAGTAAATGTACCAACAATATTTTTGTTTCCATATTTAATTTTACACAATTCCATCAAATCTATTGCAACTCTTTCTTTTCCCCCACAGAAGAAGTGTTTTATAGCTGTATCGGTTGTCTTTTTTATTAATTCTATAAATAAATCTGGTCCGTAGCACCTCTGCATCCCTTTTGCACCTTTTAGTCTACCAATCCATACACACGGCATTCCATCAGGTAAATTTAAATAAAATGAATTTAAGATTGGCGCAAAGTCCATATTTTCTTTTGCATAAACAAGGCCGTGAGCACTAGTGGCACTTATACAAAGATTATTCCGTTCATTTTTATCTATTATCCCGAGAATAATATTTTCAGCTTCAATAATGCTTTTGTCAAATACATCGATATCCAATATTTTAGTCATTTTATTTGTAGTATGCTATCAGACTCTTTGTCATGCCATAATATTTTTCTTCATAGATTGTAAATTCAGGAAACAACATCTGCAATTCCACTTTTGTTAATAACCGTAGACGTTGAAGCTCATCAATGATATTTTCTCCATTCCTTTTAAGATGAGAATACTTCCAATTCATACCAATATATCTCTGTACATTTTTAGGCATAAATTGAAATAAAGGAAATATAAAATGCGGTTCAATAGGAAAATACTTGTTTGGTGTCTGTACCCAACATTTTTTTCCTACTCTCACTATTTCATTGGCAAACATCTTTTGATGCTTTATATCGCCGACATGTTCGATAACCGAGTTTGAGAATACAAGATCATAGGATTTGTCTTCTAAGCTTTCCATATTGCAGGCATTACAATTTACATATTTAAATGGAATTACTTTTTTAACAATATTAACATTTAGTATTGTTACATTGCTCTCAAATCCCGTACCTATCCAAATGTGTTCGGTACCTCCAACGTCCAAAATATTTGTAAAAGCATTCACATCAAGTATTTTTACGCACAAATCAAGCCTTTTTTTTCTTAACAAATAACTAAAAGATGAGTTGCACGAATTATCGGAATACTGCTTTATCAATTCTTTAATCGACATACAATATAATTCATTTAGCCGGATTCAAAAACCTTTTTATATGTACTTAAGGTTTTTTCCGCTGTTATTGACCATCTAAAATTTTTTACGTGATTTAATCCTAAAGCTATCAATTCATTCCTTTTCTTTATATCACTAAGTAAATAATTGATTTTATTTCTAAGATCATTTATCGATAGAGGATTAAAATAAATACACGCACCTCCTCCAACTTCAGGCAAAGAAGCAGTATTGGCAGCTATTACTGGCGTACCATAATTCATAGCTTCTATTACTGGTAATCCGAAACCCTCATAAAGTGACGTATAGATAAATATTTCAGCATTACTGTATAAATAAGCTTTTTCTTCTTCCGAGATGAATCCTGTAAGAATAATATGCTCCAATAAAGACTCATGCTTTAGATATGAGATAGTTTTCTTATGATAATTACCTTTAAGCTGCCCAGAAATTATAAGTTTTCCCGGATATTTATCGAATTTCTTAATCATTGCAAATGCATTGAGCAGCAATATTAGATTTTTATGCGGCATTGAAGTAGTGACGGTATAGATATAGTTGTAATTGTATTTACCATCATAGATTTTCTTTGAATTCGATGAAACATAATATGAATCACAGGGTGCTAACAATATCGGATAAATATTTTCCTGTTTATTAAATCTATTTTTTATTTCTTTCGCAATAAAATCAGAGATTGTAATTATTGCCCGAGATTTCTTAATTGATACAGGGACAGTAAACCGAAAATATAATAATTTTAATGCCTTACCACCATGATCTAGATAATATTTCCACATAAGATCAAAAACAGTTAATAATGATTTCTCTCCAAGCAAATATGATATATTATTACCAAAATAATGGATAAAATCTAATCGAAGTTTATGATATTGATATACCAAATAAATTTGTTCATGCAGAATTCTAAATATTCTTAATTTTATCGGAAGACGGTTTATTATAATAGTAACATTATCATATTTCGTCACTAATTTACAATTACAATTATTTGCAAAAACATAATAATGGTTATCATTGCCTTGTTTAAATAATTCAGGTAATAAATGCCATACATACACGCTTGGTCCAACACCGTAATTCTGACCTGGCCCATCAAAAGAATATATATCTATTCCAACTTTCATAGTCTATTAACTGTTTCTATCTATTATATCGATGGCCATTTATATGTCCCACGTTCAACTGTAAAATTCTTTCTTTCACTGGTGCCATTAATATAGATCGAATAATTAATTGGCCATTTTTGGCAATAAGCCCCTGAGATGAATTTTTCAAAATATCGGCTTATATTGTAAAAGACTCGTATGAGCATTCCCTTTTTACCATATCTGTTTATCAGAATTTCTTTTTCTTTCCTTGCATTTTCACCTGAACTCATGTTATTCCCATTCCATGTGAATATTGATAGATATTCACTGATATATGCAGCTCTGTGATTAGAAGAGAGTAACCTCAAAACAAAATCTGCATCTGCGACATTCTTTAATCTATCGTCAAAAAAGAATCCCTCATTTAATAACTTTCTTCTGAAAAACATACTACAAGACAAATTATAAAGAATTGAAGTTGTTATATAAGCATAGCTCGGACGATACGCTTTCCTATATGCCAATAGATCCCCATTGTTATCAGTAACCAATACACTTCCAAAGAGTAAATCAACTTGAGGGTATGAGCTAAAATATTTGTTTACTTTTTCAAGTGTTCCAGGCAAATACTGCTCGTCGCAGTTAAGATATGCGAGAATTTCACCGTTTGCGGATTTTAATCCTTTATTAATTGCATCATACATGCCGTTATCAGGTTCACTGATATATCGGATACCGGACTGAGAAGACAGCCATTCCACAGTCCCATCTGTCGATTTTCCATCAACGACAATATGCTCGCATTCAACTCCCTGCTGATCGGCAATGGAAGCAACACAGCATTTTAAATATGCCAGCATATTATAACTTGGTGTTATTATGGAAATATCCATACTTCTTTAATTTCTATTATCTGCTACTTTTTGAGTTCCATCTTGCTGGTTCTGTTTAATAATGAGAATTTTAAAAACGTAGAAGAAACCTACAAATAATCCAAAGTATATATAATAATTATATGCCATCATATATGGTATTTGAGAAATAAATATTATTAAAAAGAATAAACGGTATTTTTCTAATTCAGGATCTAACTCGGTAATTTTCTTTAATCTAAAAGAAGAAATAATAACTGTATATAACATTACTAGAAATATTGAAAGGCCTATTAATCCGCTTTTAAGAAATAAAAATATATACATATTATGCGGAGGGTATTCAATAACTTTATCTAATTCGGGGACATAGAATTCAAAATATCCCCCAAATCCTTGCCCAAATATTGGTGTTTCCATACCCTGCAATAAAGCACTCGACTGAACTACAAACCTCCAATAACCTGTTGGATCGTCTTCTATTTGTACCACACCTGAAAAAGCCTTAAATAAATCACCAGTAATACTTGGAAATATTATTATGAGCATAATAAAAGTAACAGAAATAGCCATAACGCTTCTAAATAGATATTTAATCTTCTTTTCAATAAGTAATACTGCAAGCATACCTATGCAAACAGATACCGGTGCCGCTCTATTTTTTGTGAAGATAACAATCATTATTAATAAAATAACCGTTAATACCTCTTTAATTTCCGTTCGTTTCTTTACAATTATATTTGACAATATAAAAATAGCATATGCAGATAAAGTGAATGTCTCGTCAGACCCCAAGTATCGAATACCTCTAAAATCTTCCAGTCGTAATGATTCCTCTTTTGCTGCAGATAAAAAGAATCGTCCGTTATAAAATAATTCGATTATAAACAGGATCGATACAACAATGGCAGCTATTAGAAGAGTTTTATTAATTATTATCTCGAATTTCCTTAGATCGTCCATTTTTCCAGTAATCAGAAATACCATCGGTATAAAAAAAGCATACAGCGGCCAAATGTATCTCGCCTCCCCTATAGCGCGGTAACCATAATTACTCATACCATACATTATAGCTATGACCATCCACAAAAAGAATATTTTAATTTGCAGGTCATAGTAGATCTTTTGTTTGAATACAACAAAAAGAACGGAAATCATAATCAATATATATACAATATCAATAATGTATATATTAATACTTCCGACATTCGCCAGCACCATTACATTAATATCCGCATTTAATAATGAAGTAATAAGGATTACTATGTAGTATAGAGGCAACAAAAAAAATTTATTCCTTAATTATATTCAATTTAGATATTTTATTTTTTACAACATTAAAAACACCATCAACTGTAATATTATTGATACATGGATAAGGCATTTCATTATTATCATTATGAATACAATTCCATCCGCACGTAAAGCAGTCCATTTTATGAAAAACAGGAGTAATTACATTTTTACTGCCGCAATATTCGGGGTACGGTATGAATCTTTTATAATGCCCGCCGCCTAATATGCATATTGCCGGTATGCCCAATGCATTGGCAATATGGATAGGGCCTGTTTCGCCTCCTATTATCAATACACATCTTTCAATAATTGCAGGAAGCTCACTAATATCTGTTTTACCTCTTAAATCAAATAACCGGCACTCATTTTCGGTTTTTAATGAACCGCTATATTTCTTACCTAACAGAATAATAGCAATATTTGGATATTCTTGAGATATCATGTTAACCAGTTTAGTATACTTATCGAGAGTCCAATTTCTGTACTTATCACCGGTATCTGTAACCAGACCTATAAGTATTTTTTTTGAAAGATCGTTATCTCCAATGATTTGCCGGGCTTTGATCCTTTTTTTTTCCGCTACAATTATTTCCGGTAAAAAATCATGCACATTCTCACCCAGGAACTCTAATAACTCGCGATTTCTTAATAATTCGTGCGTATCCGGTGCTTCATATTTACTGGCATACAATTGAGTATAAATACGATCTCCTCTCGCTTTTTCATCCGAAAACATGTTCGGAATATTTGTATCCCAGCCGATCTTTTCCTCTGCGTTAGTCCATAATGCTATTTCATCGCTTATAATGTCTCTTGAGTAAACGGCATTTATCGCTATTCTAAATCTACGTTTTCTAATTTTCCACAAAAATAAAATCCTATAGATCATATTTAAACGGTACTTCTTTTTATTAAGTATTATAATATCATCTATATAAGTATTTTCTTCAGCAATACCGCCTGCGACGTTCTGAACAACTAAGGAAATATTCATTCCATCGTATTTTTTTCTTAAGTACTTTAAAGCCGGACTGAATAGTATGAAATCACCTATAAGGTCGGTCCTGATAATAAGAACTCCTTTGCGGCCGCTTCCTCTATCCCTCTTCTTTAAAAGACCCAGATACCATGCAAACGAGCTTGTTATTCTTCCGGTAATACTTCTTTTATTCATTTCTGACAAACTGAATTTATATTTAGCAAATTGATTTGGGTGCTATAGAATATGATGATATTTCTTATTAACCGTATCGGAACAAACCTTCAATAAGCATTATGATTCTTTAAACTTTCCTGACTGCATCAGTTCCATATCCGATGCAGTTTTTGATTTCATCTTTTTAGTAATAATTCCTGCGCTCCCGAATTCAGATGTCTTCAACAGTATTGAATACATCGTTTTGTTTATTTTCCTTTTTGTAAACAAATGGATTCTTCCGTCAGTAATAAAATTAAGCCCATATTTATTTGCTATATATGCCAGAGTATCCGAGCTGTAAAAGGATACATGCTGTCCATGCTCCTGCCCGTAATACCACCAATTTAGTAGTTTTGGTATCTCTCCGGGCAGTAATTCAGTTGTGAATATTATATTTGACGATATTTTTAATATACTTTCAATTTCTTCCACCGGTTTAACAAAATGTTCAAACGCTTCAATCACTGTCACAGCATCGATATCATCTTTATTATTGTATTCAAATCCTTTTGCCAAGATATTTGTCGAATACTTATCTTTCCAATAAAAATCAAAACCTATATCCCTCATCATTCTTGTAAATAAACCACAGCCGCCTGCATAATCCAAATACTTTCCTTTTCTGTTAAAATAATAATATAGCATTATTGATATTTTTCGCGATAGATCAATATTTCTTTTTACTAATCCCGTATCGAATGGATTAATTGAAGACTCATAAGATTCATTCAGCCAATAAGGGTACTCAGTCTGAAGAAAACGGCAGTGATCGCAAAAGTAATACTTTATATTATACTTGTTTAGGATTATGCCTTCTTTGAAAAAGGAAGCTTCACGATTACATAATCGGCAAATCATTTCTTTTCAGTAATTAGTAGTTGATTATGTTCTTTAATTTTGAGTAATGTATAAATCAAAATAATTTCTTAGTCATTTTTTAAAGAGATAAGATGAGATAATCTTAAATTCGTTTATTTTTATGATCAAATATGAATAGTATCCAGCGAATAATGCAATTCCAATAATTAACATACAAATACTCTGCCCGTAATATATCTGAAGAACGGTAATTAGTACTAATAAACCAAAAGCAGGCACAAAATGGATTTTAAATGTATTAAATATGAAACCGAATATGCCAATATTAACTATTTTTGTTGTTTTGTAAAACACAAGACATATCCCGATAATTGAAACAATCAGCATCCCGGATGCTGCGCCAAGTGGACCCGATAGATGTGTCATTAATGGAATAAAAATTAAGTAACAAATTAGGGATACTAAGCCAAATAAACCAAGCGTTCTTGAATTTCCTATTCCAATGATTATTAAAATAGGCACCATTGATTGTACGACAATTAATCCATTTACAGCTAAAATACTCAGAATCAGCCAGCTCTGAACTGCAAATTCTTTCTCTATCCATATTGTAATTATTTGACGCGAAAAGAGTGCTACAAACAACAAGCAGGGGATTGAAATAGCTGCAACTACACGCGTGCCGTCGTTAAATAAAGATTTTATCTTCAAAGGTTCGGATACGTTTATCTCGCTGGCATACGGCATGATAGCACTCGCTCCGCTGTTCAATACTCCACTAATCGCCGTAATCAGCTTCGAAGGAACTACATAAATCGCCACCGCAACAGGGCCGGCAAATGCCGATATTATATATCTGGTAATATGGCTGGCAAATAGATCCGAAGTTCTTGAAATAAAAAGGAAAAAACTGAAATTAAACAGTGCCCTTATTTCTTTCATCCCCGTCATTATCGAAAATCGCCAATATGGATTTTCTTTTCGTACTATAAATATGTAAAAAATAAAACCTACTATTGAATATAATGTTGTAGCAATTATTATAGACACTAATCCATAATCCAGCAGTAAAAGCATAACAATAGAAGCATTTAATATAATGTTCAAGCTTACTCCGGCAACAGAGGTGATTTCGAACCGTTGAAGTCCCTGCAAAACCGACATTAGAGTCCCGGATAACATTGAGAAAAAAAAAGCGATACTGCACAACCGAATACCAAGGACAGCCTCAGTTTGCCAAATCTCTGGAATTCGGAGTATTTCTGAAATTTCTCCCGCAAAAAATGATGCTGTTACAGTTATAAATAGGCCAATAATAGTTTGAATCAGCAAAGCTGCATTAATATATCTTGCCGACTGCTTCCATTCATCTCTTATCACATTATCTGAAACAAATTTTATCACACCCTGGCTTAGTCCTAAATCTGTAAGACCATAGTAGCCCACAAGACTTGTTAATAGTATATAAATGCCGTATACCTCTGGTGTGAGCTTGTATAAATAAAACGGAGTTGTGACAAGTGCAATAACACTCAGAACAATAAAGCTTCCTGATCCGAAAAGAGAATTTTTTATTAGTTTTTTCAATCTATATCAATGTATCATTAAGCAATATCATTTGAATGCTGAAACACCAATTAGCATGTTTTTCATAGGAGACGTTAAAGGAATCATAGACTTCCACATCTATTCGATTTCTGATCTAAAATAAGGACACACATTAATAGAAGTGTCTTTTATAGTTTCGATATCTACCCCCAACATATCACGTATAAGTATTCTGAATGTATTTACATTGCTCATACCATTGTAATACTTACCGCTTAAATCTCCATGCCAGTGGACTGCATTTAATACACCGAACGACGATCTCCATCTCAGTCTCTTATCAGATTTTTGTATATACCTCGGCCCATGATCAGACTGAAGCAATATTAATATTTTCGATCTTTGAGAAATATTTAATTTATCGAACCATTTTTTTAGTAAGCCGACAATTAAACTATCCGTATACCTAATATGCCCGAGGAATGCTGGATCATTTTCATGAGATAACGATTTCATAATAATTTGATCGGAGTCGACATCAAGCCTTAAGAAAGGAGCATGAGGCATATAAATATGCGCATAAACAAATATTCGTTCACAATTCTCGGAAAATGAATAGAGAACATTTTTCAAGCTGTCAATAATCATTCTGTTGTATAAGACTTTTGAATAAGCATCTTGAATGCTGAATTTTTCAAATATCACACCGGCAACACTAGAGTTAATAATCGTGCCTTTATCCGCGAAATATTCTTTAAATCCATCTTCCCAGAATGAATAATTACAAAATCGGTATCCAAGATACTTGAAGATATTCATAACCGGCGATTGTTTTATCATCAGCCCTATTTCATCCTGCTGCCTGGCATTAACACTTATCGGCTCGTTTATATTCAGCATTGCACCGTATGCTGTTGATGCTATTGAAAACGGCGTATAATTGTAATTCGAGACACATGAATCATATGCGGTAAATCCAAGCGATTCAAGCTCCTTCCGGAATACAGTATCTTTATATCCCCACACCTCGTCCAGAACCAAAGAACTGGGATGCTCATCTAGAATAATCCAAAAGATTTTTTCGGGTATATCTTTCTCCTTGATTTTACTTGTGTCCACTGCAATATCAAATAAATCAGATTCAAATTTGTAGTCTGGAATAAAAAGAACATCAAAGAAAGGCATTACAGTAAAAACAATCGTTATAAATATCAAAAAAAAACGATTCTTAATGTAATCGTCAACTTTGCTGATTATTAATATAAAAGCTGCACCGATAAGTATCGAAAGCAATATAAAAACCGTGTGCTGCTTGTTAAAAATATATTCTTCAACAATATCTCGTGCAAAGTTTCCCCACGTCGAAAATATCGTTGAATATTCGAAGAAGAAATACGTTATAAACAGGATTACTAAAGCCGTTTTGGATTCATCTTCAAACCGGCGTGATTTGGAAAGCAAATGACCTGCCGGAATTGCCAGCGACAGGTATGCCGCATAAAGAAGCAGTCCGTTCCCAATCTGTTCGGATGAGAGTGATAGAAAGTAACTTTTACGGATGCAGGAGGCGGCAATAACGATAAGACTCGGCCATAACCAGCGCAGAGTTTTCTTTGCAAAGCTCCAAAACATACTAGTGCCGTTTCCTATAAGTAGTATTGCATTTAATTCAATGTAGCCATAGTAAGGAAACGAGCACTAGTGTCTTATTTGATAAACCTTGATTATAAAACACAAGATTATTTCTGAGCAGCGGCACTAGCCGGCTTTCCTTTTCTTGAACAGGTAAATCGTGCGGTTTGTCGGTTCAATTTTCCAGACATCCTTCACGATAAAATGATCGGCGAACGCTTTTAAAAATCCTTTCGGTGTGTACCAGTCGAAATGATCCATCCGCGATGCAAATAATTTGCCGAATTGTATGTCGGTCTCGGGTATGAATTCTATAATTACATACCGCCTGGATTTCAAACAGAATTCTGCAAGCATATTGAACGTGATGTTCGCCTGCCCCGCCAGGTGATGAGAAATGCCCAGCATCATTATTACGTCCGGTTTTATTCTCTCCAAAAACGACCGCCTCTCCCTGCTCATCCACCCTAGAGAAGGCGACGGGTTCAGTATGTTCATAACCAGCGGTACCAGATTCTTTATCTTCTCCTGCTTTGTAAACCTGTACAATGCCTCAACCGAAGAAGGATCGCGGTCAAGCGCAATTACATTTGCAGAATATGCCGAAGCGATTTTTGAAAACACCCCGGTATTGCATCCTATGTCAACCGCTAATTGCGGTTTAATTTTTTTCAGGATGTTACCGATGAGTTCTATTTTGTTCTTCAGATAAACCGGATTAACACAATCCTCCGAATAATAATTTTTCCAGTTAAGAAAGGATTTGCTCTTCGGCAGGGACTGGACTGCACGCTGCAGCGTATACACCAGCCTCTTTTGCCTGTCCGTGCCCGCAGGGTCATG
>JAFGLB010000044.1 GCA_016928255.1 Bacteroidota bacterium | reverse complement strand
GCTTTTCTTACTGCAAGTCATGAAGCCGGGACGGCTTTCGGCAACGCTTCTGTGTATATCGAAAAGTATATCGAAAATCCGCGGCATGTTGAAATTCAGATAATGGCTGATAAGTTTGGATCCGTGATGCATTTTGGTGAGCGTGATTGCAGTATCCAGCGCAGGCATCAAAAGCTGGTTGAGGAATCGCCTTCTCCTGCATTAACCCCGGAAATTCGGGAAGCGATGGGGGTTGCCGCAATAAAAGGTGCTAAAAGTGTAAAATACCTTGGAGCCGGTACGGTTGAGTTCCTTCTGGACAGAGATAAAAGTTTCTATTTTATGGAAATGAATACGCGTATCCAGGTTGAACATCCCGTTACCGAAGAAGTAAACGGAATCGATTTACTTAAGATTCAGATTCAGATGGCTGCTGGAGAAAAACTGAAGAAGTTTCAGCTGAAACCGCAGTGGCATGTTATTGAATGCCGGATAAACGCGGAGGATCCTTCAGCCGGTTTTCGCCCGAGTCCCGGTAAAATTACCAGTATGCATTTACCCGGAGGATTCGGAATACGCATAGATACTCACGTTTATTCAGGTTACGTCATACCTCCATATTACGATTCGCTGATTGCCAAATTGATCGTTAAAGGCAAAACAAGAGAGGAAGCAGTAACGAAAATGTATTATGCCTTGGATGAATTTGTAATCGAAGGCATTAAAACTACGATCCCGTTCCATAAAAAGCTGATGTTGAATGAAAAATTCAAAAGCGGCGATTTCGATACAAAATTTATTGAATCATTTGTATTTGAAGACTAATTATTTTTTAGTTATTATCTATTCAGATTTAATACACCGTAATTTTTTTAGGTACAGGATTTTTAATTTATTATTGCGAGGGTGCTATGAACTTTCCGGACAACTTAAAATATACAACCGAACATGAATGGATCCGTGTCGAAGGTAAATTTGGCTGGATTGGCATTACCGATTACGCTCAAAGCGAATTAGGAGATGTTGTATTCGTAGAAATTCCTGCCGCGGGTGCAAAAATCGAGAAAGACAAATCATTCGGCACAATTGAGGCGGTAAAAGCGGTTTCGGATCTCTATGCTCCTGTAACCGGCGAGATTGTAGAGGTGAATGCGGAAGTAAAGGATCATCCGGAAATTGTAAATAAGGATCCTTATGGAAACGGATGGATGGTTAAAATAACAATGTCCAATCCGACTGAAGCAAACGCCCTTCTCGATGTTCAGGCTTATAAAACCCTTATCGGGCAGTAATCGGCATAAGGAATTCACCGGGCAAGTATTAACATCTTAAAAAAATATATGCGAGTCTGCCTTAACAACAGCTGAAGGGAAAATAGAGGTTGTGTGGAATCGCGATACGTCAAATGATTTAAACAAAAGACTTCCTGCGAAGCACAACATCTCATCAACTGCATTTCTGTCGTCCAGCGTATTCTTCCTTTTATTTCTTTTAATTGCCGGCGTTTTTTATATCCTTAAAATTAAGGATACCGACCGGATATCCGAACAAACTTTATTGTTAAGCACTCGGCGGGATAGTGTGGTCGTTTTCTGCAAAAACATTCTTTCAGATATGATTTCGATGTTTGAGAAGGCTGCACCTAACAATACTCAAAAGTACCTCCTCCAGACAAAGCTGGATAATTGCAAAATTCAGTATGAATTCGCTAAAACTCATTATTATTCGATCCTGAAAGATTTTGAAGATACAGCCGCTGTAGAACTCCTTCCCATTGTCAAAAAATTCTTTTTTCAGTCAGACTCGCTTGTACAACAAATTACAACAGTCCCTGCCGTGCAAGCTGAAAAAAAAATTGATTATAATTACAGCGAAATACTCTCGGCCCGCAGCAGGTACGATGCAATTATTAGCGGTTCGTATAATGATCTCAGGCAGGGCGAACAGCAGGTGATAAAAAACAGGGCGAAATTCAAAACCGAAGTCATTCAAGAGTACTTTATACTTTTATTTATTTGTACAGCGTTATTCGGCTGTTTTTCGATTATTCTCGCGCTTGTTTTATTCTTCAGGGATAAAAATTCAATTTCTGAATCAAGCCGTTCTACGGCATTGATTGAGGCCTCTATCAATCCTACGCTTTTAACGGATAAGAGAGGGACGGTCAAACATGCGAATCCGGCTTTCATTCGATGGAGCGGCAGGGAAATGTCCTCGTTTGCCGGCAGGAATTTATTTGAGTTAACAAATACTCTTGACCGTCAGGAACAAGCCAAAAATCAATGGAAACTGGTCGAACAGACTATTGCAGAGAATGAATCATGGTCAGGTGAAGTTGAGCTGGAATGCCCCGGCGAACGGACGATAATCTCCAGTCTTGTGTTAACTCCAATACTTGATAAAAACGGAAATATATCGGAATGCATTGCGCAATATAAAGATTCGACGGAGAAGCGCGAATTGACGCGGAAAATTGTTGAGACTCAGGAGGAATACCGGGGGATAGTAGAAAGTTCTCTTGATGGAATAATGATTATCCAGGAAGGCAAGCTGGTTTTTGCGAACCCTTCCTCTGTCCGGTTGTTCGGACATGCAAAATCTGAAGATATGCAGAAACTCAAGCTTTCGGACACATTCGCTCCTTCTAATCGGGCATCATTGGAATTCATTGAAGAAGGCCGTACGCTGGGCGATGAAGTACTGCGCAACTCTGAAATGCGTGGATTGACGAAACAGGGAAGGATAATCGACCTGGAAGTCAATGCTCACATTATAGAATGGAATGGGCATTCGGCAGTCCAGGTTTCATTGCGCGACATTACAAAAAGGAAAATGCTCGAACGCGAACAGTCCCTCTGGCTTTGGGAGCAGGAAACGCTCAGCAATATCGACCGAAAACTTGTCGGTATTATGGATCTGGATAAAGTTTTTTCGGCAATTCTGCAGCAGACGCTGAATCTGACACGCGCACATTTTGCAGGCGTCCTTTTATTTGAGGAAAAACAACCATTGGTTCGCTGGAAAGCAATTTGCGGGAATACTCTGACACATGAATTAAATTCGTTTAAGCCGAATGAAGCATTCGATGCCGTGTTGAAAAATGAGAGGCCGAGCATTGTCAACGAGTCGAATGCAAGCGAGTTTTTCTTATTGTCACAAATTCCGATTATCGAAGAGGAAAAAATTATTTCGACTGCATGGATGCCGCTGGTTGTTGAAGGCAGGCATAAAGGCATGATTGTAGTCGGTTACAGGCATAATCATGAATTTGTCGGACGCGAGATGAGGCTGATACATTCTCTTGCAGAAAAGCATTCCATTGCAATGGTGAATGCACAGCTTTATGCGGATCTTCTTCAGAGAGAAAAGGAACTTGAAATTCTTTCCGGTGCATCTGTCCAGGCCCAGGAAGAAGAACGAAGGCGCATTGCACGCGAGATTCACGACGGACTCGGGCAGATGCTGACGGCGATAAAATTCAACCTGGAGATCCTGGAAGATATGATTACCGTGGAACGAGAGGGCGAAGAACGTATTAAAGATATGAAAAGTCTGCTTGATGATGTAATGAAAGAAGCCAGGGAAATATCATTCAATCTGATGCCGAGTGTCCTGGATGATTTTGGTTTAACACCTGCTCTTCAGCTTCTCAGCGAGCAGTTTATGAACCGGACATCCATAAAAACACATTTTCATTCAAGCGGAATTACAGAGCGTCTCGATCCCCAGGTGGAAATCGGTCTTTATAGAATTGCCCAGGAATCCCTTAATAACGTGGCCAAGCATGCTGAAGCGACGGAAGTGAACCTGCAGTTTATCCGGTATTCCGAAGGAATCCGTTTAGTAATCGAAGATAATGGGAAGGGAATTACGGAAAGGCCGGATATTGTCCGCGCAACGGGAAAAGGCGGGATGGGTCTGGTTAGTATGCGCGAACGTGCGGCTTCTTTGGGAGGTGTTTTGACTATTGATTCAACACCAAAAAGTGGTACATTCATTACCGTGGAAATTCCAATGGCAAAGACTGTTAAACATGAATAAAATTCGAATACTTCTTGCAGATGATCATCCGATGGTTCGGAGCGGCCTTATTAAATTGCTGGAGCCATTTAAAGAATTTGTTATTATCGGCGAAGCAAGCGACGGTGAAGAAGCTGTTGCAATGACCAGGAAGCTGGAACCGGATGTTCTGGTTATCGATTTATCAATGCCGAAGCTTTCCGGGATCGAAGCAACGAAGATAATATGCAAAAATTATCCTTCGGTTAAAGTGCTGGTTTTAACCATGTATGACAACGAAGAATATGTTTACCAGATTCTAAAATCAGGAGCAGGCGGATATCTTCTGAAGAACAGCGGAAGGGACGAACTTGCGGCGGCTATACGCGCAGTGGCGCAAGGCGGCCGGTTTTTCAGCGCGCGCGTATCAGAAATTATGGCCGAAGCGTATTTGAAAAAATCGGAGGCACGCGAAGGCGTTTCGCTGAACAGCGATGATCTTCCGCTGACGAAACGGGAAAAGGAAGTGCTTCAGTATATTGCAGAAGGATTCAACAATACACAAATAGCTGAAAAGCTCTTTATCAGCGCGAGAACGGTGGAAACACACCGGACTAATATTATGCAGAAGCTCGATATTCACGATGCGGCCAATCTAATGCGCTTCGCGTTAAGTAAATCTCAAAAACCACCTACAGGTATGTAAGAACCGGCAGTGTCTAAAAAAACCGGTGCATAATATCTTAAAAAGAGTTGGTCTTTCCAGCCGTTCTGCCGTTTTTTCATAGAACTACGTAAATTTACGTATTCCGCTGCGGTTCATTCCGTATTCTTATAATTACGGGTTTTTAACGATTCATTTTGATAATCACTGTTCTATATTGAAACAGCATTATTTAATAGTCGGCAGTATAAGTTAAAAAGGATATAAGATGTCAAGCATTAAAGTTCTTATTGCAGATGATCACAGGGATTTTCGAAGAGTTGTACGTGAGTTTTTAAACGGGATACCAAATGTTTCGGTAGTAGGCGAAGCAACAAACGGCGGCGAAGCTGTAACGCAGGTCGAATTACTAATACCGGATATTGTATTGATGGATATATCCATGCCTCAAATGAACGGACTTGAAGCGACCCGAATTATCAAACAGCGGTGGCCTGATACAAAAGTTTTAATAGCAACAACTTATGACGATCCGACCTACCGCCTGCAGGCGCTCGATGCGCGGGCAGACGGGTATATACTAAAAGGAGCGTTAAAGCCGTCGCTCGAAGCAACTCTTGGCGTTCATAAATCGGATCACTTTAATTAAAATAGGTGCCGAACTTTTAAAATAATTTTAGGAACCATCAGATGAAGACACTTAAAATTCTTGTTGCCGATGATCATGAAGGTTTTCGCAGAACGCTTTCATCCTTCTTGAAATCGCAATATGGAATAGAATTGGTGGGTGAGGCAGCTGACGGAAGGGAAGCAGTGGAGAAAGCGAAATACCTGAATCCGGATCTTATTCTTATGGATATCCATATGCCGGGTCAAAATGGTATTGAAGCGACAAAAACAATAAAGAACCATCTTCCTTTAACAAGAGTAATTATTCTGTCGATGGATACCAGTGAGATTTCACGCAAGAATGTAAATGAATGCGCCGACGGTTTTATTGCCAAATCGTCTGTAAAGAGCCATCTGCTGTCAATTCTTCCCATAGAAAGGCAAATGCAAAAAAGATCAATAACGGCGAATCTCGCTGTCGTATAAGGAGAGGCTATGAACGGCTTTAAAGGAAACATTCTTCAATTTTCGGCTCAGAATATCAAGCATAACAATCCAACCGCAGCAGGAGAAACGGAAGTGGACTCCCGGCCGCGAAATATAGAATTGCCGGAAAATAACGGCGGGAAAAAAGAATCTAATATTTTCAGACTCGAATGCAGGCCTGCAAATCCTGTCTGTCATGAAAAATGCCGGGTTCAATTAATTGAGTATGATTTCCGCATGCGCAGGGAAACGCAGAAGTATTCCAAGCTTATATCTGAATTAAACAGCACATACTGGTTCAACCGCCATGTGGCAAAACACGGCGGATTTGACTGGTCGGGAAAAAGCGATGTGAAACCTTCAACGGAACCGGATGAGACGCGGTTGACGGAAGAAGAAATCCTTTATGGTGATGATATCACGCTGGATCAGGTCATTTTAAGAAAGCAAATGGCATAACAGATTTTGAAAATGTTTTGATGTACTTTTTTTACAACCGTTCGTGAAATTGGATATGCTTTAAGGCCGTATCACCGGCAACCGAGCTGAATTCTTACTTTATTTCAATATCCTCTTTATTCCTTCCATGATTTTTGCAAATACCGTGCTCAAATAAACCCTTTTATTTTGCATTTCACCTCTCTTCTTTCTAATTTCAACATGTAATATAAAATTAAAAAGAAAGCAGGTAATTAATGGATATTCAATTTTTAGGGGCTGCACGGACAGTGACCGGCTCGATGCATCTGGTTTCTGTAAACGGGTCCAGGATACTGCTCGATTGCGGTTTGTATCAGGGCAAGAGATCTGAAACTTATGAACGCAACAGGAACTTCCCGTTTGATCCCTCCGGTATCGATGCAGTTCTGCTTTCACATGCACATATCGATCATGCCGGGAATCTGCCTAATCTGGTAAAAAACGGATTCAGCGGTCCGATATTTGCCACAGCGGCAACTCGCGATCTGTGCAATATCATGCTTTATGACAGCGCGTATTTACAGGAGCGTGATATTGAATTTATAAATAAAAGAAAACATAAGAATCATGAACCGCTTGCCGAACCTTTATACAGTTCGGCCGATGTCGTCAGCGCAATGTCGCAGTTTGTGAGCATTAACTACCGGAAACCGATACAGGTTGCTAAAGGTATTACAGCGACATATCTCGATGCCGGGCATATACTCGGTTCAGCTGTAACTGTAATCGAAGTGGATGAGAACGGAAAAAGAAAAAAGATAGGTTTTACAGGCGATTTGGGAAGGAAGAACGCGCCGATCATTAATGATCCGGAGCCGGTCGGCAGTGTGGATGTATTGATTTCAGAAAGCACTTATGGAGGGAGAGTGCATGACCCGGCGGACGGTATGAAGGACTCGCTTTTTGAAGTGATTAAACGGACAGCGGACCGCAGCGGCAAGGTAATTATACCTGCTTTCAGTGTGGGCAGGACACAGGAAATCGTTTACAACCTATTTGAACTTTTTGATGAAGGCAGATTGCCGGTAATCCCGATCTATGTGGACAGTCCTTTGGCTATCAATGCGAGCGAAATATTCAGGGTGCATACCGAATGTTTTGACAAGGATATGCTTGCCCACCTGCATGCAAACGAAGATCCGTTTGGTTTCAACAGGCTGAATTATGTTCGGAAGGTTGAGGAATCTAAAAAGCTGAATGATGTTCAAACACCTTGCATAATTATTTCTGCATCCGGTATGTGCGAAGGCGGAAGGATTGTGCATCATCTTGCCAACAATGTTGATAATCCGAAAAATACAATTCTTGTTGTCGGATATATGGCTGAGCATACACTCGGCAGAAGAATAGTGGAAAAGCAGCCGGAAATAAGCATTTTCGGGGATGTCCATAAACTGAATGCAGAAGTCGTGGTCTTGAATTCATTCTCGGCTCACGCAGGCCAGGATGAACTTGTGGAGTACGTCCAGAATGCAGATCAGAAACAGCTGAAAAAAATATTCCTTGTTCATGGCGAAGAGGTACAGATAGAACAATTCTCTCTCAAACTGAAAGAGGCCGGTATTAAAAAGGATATATATATTCCTGTAAGAGGAGAAAAAGCCGAAATCTAAGTTTTATTGTTTATCAGCCGGCTTTAATTGTTCATAACTGATTTTTCATCGATACTGGTGCCGCAAAAAATAAGAGATGTTGAATTCAATAAGACACAGTGCCGCGAAAACAGTATATATTACCATCACAAAACACAACATTATTTAGTTGCAGCGGCACAAGTATTTTATTCTCCATTTTTACGTGAACAGCTATGGATTTGACCGGTGCGTTCTGAGGTTAAGAAGATACGAGCATTAATATTCTCCCTTTTCATTATTTATCTTTTTTTTTATACGATAATGAATGCACAGGGTATTACCCATGCTCCTTTCGTCCCGGTTGTCGATAGTCTACAGTTATCTTCGCTTGGTTTCAACCGGATGTTGAACACATACACCTGGAGCGGAGACTTCCGAAAAGTATTGCAGGTTCATGGCTGGAAAGCCGAAATACGCCAGCTTGTGCGGTCCTGCATTGTTAAATCGGATCAAAAAGCAATTCAGGACGAATATCATGGAATTATTTCGTTAAATGCACGCCTGTCCGATGAATTGAATCTCCAGCTTAATAATACGAGCAACGTTCTGGCGAACAACCGGGTTATAGATCTTGGCCGCATGGCGCAGCACAAATTACTAGCAGGATTCGAATATTTTCCATGGGAATATGTGAGGAGCAGAGTATCCGGAGGTTACGAGTTAAATTCCCAAGAAGATGAAGATGACAACGGATTTGTGTACAACATGAGTCTTGATGTGTACAATGTAAGACTTGAGGAATTCAACGCTTCGCTTCAATCTTCACTGGATAAATCTTTCCTTGGACGCCGGTCTCCCGGCACAGGCGATGCAAAATTGACTCTCCTCAGGGATTTTGGGGGAGGGGTCAGCGATTCTCTCGTCATAAATTACGGCATGCAGAGAAGCGAATATTATACCGGATTGTCTTCTTCTTCGCAGAGTTTGCTCGGTGTTCAGCATAATATTTTTCGCCGTGATGCCGAAGTATTTGAAATCGTTAATCAGATAAAATACGGCCCGGATCCCGGCTTTTCTCTCAGTGCATCGTTCGGACTAACCAGCAGGTCGATTACACGCGGATATAGATACAGGGATAATTCTAATTCCGCTTCTTTAACAAATTCAAATATACAGGAAATGCAGTTCTTTGGCGTTATTTCTCTGCTGTGGTCGCCGTTGAAATGGCTCGATGCGGACATTAGAATCCATAATACGGAAAAAGATGAACGTTATTCAGTGGATAATGCTTCTGTCCCCGGTATAGACAGGCTGCGTGAACAGGCAAGTAAAATGGAAAATACCGCACAGCGGACGATGATATCTGTGGCCCTAAATGCCGGCATAACCGATAACGATAATCTACGGTTGGTTTCATCTACCGGCATTCTCAGATACGATACTCCGGATGCGTCCAATACGGATGACCGCGATGAGCTGTTAATTACTTCGGGATTGGAATATCGGCACCGTTTTTCACCACGGCTGCTCCTGTCAATGACCGGAGATCTTACCCTGTTTCACCTAGTCTATATCCGGCCGGAACAAAGCGCAAATAATAACTGGAACCGTATTGTCAGGTTATCTCCAAGCGTGGAATATGCCCCTTCTTCACGCCTGCGGACTGTAATGAGAACAGAGGTGCTGGCGAATTACACGATAAGCGATTATGAACAGCAAAGAGCTTTAATAAGAAGTTTCTCTTACAGGCAGGCAATGTGGGCGGATTCCACCATATTTAGACTGAGTGATAATATTGAGTGTAATTTTTCCGGAAGCTTGCGTATCTTTGAAAGAGGAACACTTAAATGGAATGAGTTTAAGGAAAAGCCTGAAGAATATTTTGTAGAAAAGAATTTATGGCCCGAAATAATCTGGTCTTCCGGCAAGGGCTTGAAAATCGGAGTCGGATACCGCTATTACGGCCAGGATAGTTATAAGTACCGGAATAATGAGAGGATTTTTAATCAGGGAATTGAAACTATGGGTCCTACCGTACTGTTAGAATGGCAGGGAACTAATACGGAGAGAGTGATGCTGAGCGGCTGGAGAGAAGTGCAAAAGCATAACGGCGTAACAAAAGCGACAATCTCTAATTTATCGATTCTAATCGGATTCATTCTATAGCTAAGGAGTTGGAATGAGATTGAATAAAAAATCAAAGCCGGTAAAGAGCAGCAGTAAAACTGTCTTTGAAATGACCTGTCAGAGTAATCCGAAAGAAATCGGCTGTATAGAAAAATTTTTAAAGCAGGTCAATAAAAAACTCAGACTGGATGACGGTACAATGTACCGTCTGCTGGTATCCTGCACGGAAGCGGTAAATAATGCAATAATCCATGGAAATAAATCGGCTCCCGATAAAAGCGTTGCCGTCAAATGCACATCTGATAAAAATACCCTGACTATCAGTGTTAAAGACAGAGGTGAAGGTTTTGATCCGTCAAAACTTCAGGACCCGCGCGAAGAAAAGAACCTGATGAAAGAAAGCGGGCGTGGATTCTTTTTAATGCAGTCATTAATGGATTCCGTAAAAGTGAAAAAGTTGAAGTCTGGTTCTGTCGTGGAAATGAAGGTAAGACTGCATTGAAAAAGAAATCTTGCATTAGACCGTCGAATAAATTCGACGGCTGGGAAAAGCACAAAACCCGGAGGGTTTAGTAAACAGATAGCCGTATGATTTATCATACGGTAAAAAAACAAAGGATATGACCATCGTGTCTACCGTCGAATGAATTCGACGGCTGTGAAAAGCACGAAACCCGAAGGGTTTTCTAAAAAACTTTAATATTTACAAATAAGGGAAGAGGAATGCACATGCGCCAAAGTGTATTTAATAAAGTTTACTATCATTTCATTTGGACAACAAAAAATCATCAGCCCATAATTAGTGTTGAAATTGAGGATGCGATTAAGAGAGTGCTATATTCTAAAGCAAAAGAATTGCATCTCGATATTGTAGAGATAAATGGAACCGATGACCATGTTCACATATTAATTCATTCTACACCTTCAATTGCACCTTCAGATATTGTTAAGCATTTTAAAGGATCATCCTCGCATTTTATAAATCATATAACGCTCAAAAATGATAAAACAAGGACTTTTTATTGGCAAGATGGATATGGAATAGTTACAATAAGTCCATCAGCTGTGAAGAGTGTTAAAAAATACATTAAAAATCAAAAAGTACATCATTCCCAAAGAATACTTAATAATGAATTGGAATACTTCTAAGATTTATTTATGTAAATCCTTTTATTAATGTTATCGTATTGTCTACCGTCGAATGAATTCGACGGCTGTGAAAAGCACGAAACCCGAAGGGTTTAGTAGACAAATAGCCGTATGATTTATCATACGGTGAAGAGGCAAGGGATATAGTCATCGTGTCTACCGTCGAATGAATTCGACGGCTGTGAAAAGCACGAAACCCGAAATGATTTATCATACGGTAAAAAAACAAGGGATATGACCATCGTGTCTACCGTCGAAT
>JAFGLB010000043.1 GCA_016928255.1 Bacteroidota bacterium | reverse complement strand
TCAAGCGGAGAGCGAGGGATTCGAACCCCCGATAGCCCGGAGGCTATAACGGTTTTCAAGACCGCCGCTTTCGACCACTCAGCCAGCTCTCCAATTTTTACATACTAAATTCGGTCTATTTATATAAGATAATGAAAGATGGCACCTGAAGCAAGAAAAGAGCGTTCAAGTACATCCGTATTTATTCAGTTAATCGCCGTCGTGTTTTCTTCCCTGTGCCTTTTCGACCGGTAAAACATAAAACATACGGCAAGTCCGAGCATACCGCCGGTAATATCTATTCCCACATCAATCAATGATGATGTCCGTGACACAACAAACCACTGGTGCATTTCATCTGCAATCGCAACAAGAATAACTGTTACTGCTGAATATAACGTCCAGATCTTATAATCCTGCGTTTTAAGTGTATTGCGGAATGAACGGAACAGCAGAATACTCACAATAAAGAACTCTACCATATGTGCCGCTTTACGGACAAAAAAATGGATCGATAATACTTCGCGATAACTTATACTGGGGAATAGGAATCGAAGAATCCTGGTAAGAATCTGGGAAGTATGGCCTGCTGAAAAAACCTCCGTTGAAAGCAGAAAAATACAGCAAATCCAAATTAATGTCGGCAGCCATGTTTTAATAATATGTATAATTCTATTCATAGCAGAAAGAAAATTTTATTTTTCGTTATTCAGCCAGCATCATCATGACGGCATCCATTCTTCCAAGCGGTGCTGATAGCTGAACACCTTGTATTTCATTTCGAATCTGCCGATAGATTTCCCTGGCAGTTTTTACTCCTTCAAGAAACGCTTCTTCTTTTGTTGATGCCTTTCTCATTCGTTCCATAATCTCTTCCGGCACAGAAGCTCCCGGAACTTCATTATTCATAAATTCTGCATTTCGATATGATATTAGCGGCCAAATACCGCAAATAACCGGCAGTTCGATTTGCTCAATTCGTTTTAGGAATTTTTCAAGAATTCTCAAATCAAAGATCGGCTGAGTAATCATATACTCTGCGCCCGCCTCTATCTTCCAATCTAACCGGCGCAGTTCTTCATCAAGATTAATTGCACCCGTATTCACACCGACTCCTATCGAATACCCTGTCGGTTCACCGATAGGATTACCGGCAAAGTCAAGTCCATGATTTATCCTGTTAATCAGATTAGTCAATCCTATGGCATCTATATCAAAAACCGCTGTTGCATCGGGATAATTACCCAGCTTTGGAGGATCACCGGTAATTGCCAAAATATTTCTAATCCCAAGCGCCCATGCTCCAAGCAAATCCGACTGCATTCCGATAATATTACGATCACGGCAGGCAATATGAAGCACCGGTTCAATACCGACTTTTTCATGAATTTGTACCGCCATTGCTAAACCCGACATCCGTGCGGAAGCGCGGGGTCCGTCAGGAATGTTAATGGCATCTATACCATTTTCGAATAATATCTTTGCTTTCGATAATTCCTTTTCTGCAGAGATTCCCTTCGGCGAAACAAGTTCTACAAGTTTAACAAATTCTTTAGAGTTCAATTTTTTTGAAAGTCTCGACTTCTCTTCTTTGCGATAAACGCGTACCTCCTCCAGTTTCTCAACTTTGAGTGCCTCAACTTTCACATCCATCCGTTTCGATGGCCTCAGCGCTTGCACAGCGCGGCGAATCGCCCTTATATGTGCCGGATTTGTTCCGCAGCATCCTCCAACAATCGACGCTCCCGTTTGAATAAACCTCTTTGCATATTCTGCCATATATTCAGGCGAGGTCATATAGAGATTTCTGCCGCCGATATTCTGCGGTAAGCCTGCGTTAGGTTGTACAGAAAGCGGAAGATCCGTCAATCCCCGCAGGCGTTCAAGCGCTTCCAACATCAATCTCGGACCTTCCGAGCAATTCATTCCAATTGCATCGATGTGGTATGGAGTCAATTCTTCTACAAACCGTTGAAGTGTTTCACCTGAGAGTAGAATATCTTCGCTGTTGATTGTCATTTGCGCAAGAATAGGAATATCAGCATCTAATTCTCTTGCGGCCTTTACACTTTGCACAAGCTCTTCCACAATACTAAATGTCTCGGAAACAATGATATCCACGCCTCCGTCAAGCAATCCTTTGATTTGTTCTGCAAATGCATCCCTGGCCTCATCCGAAGATATTTTCCCGAGAGGTCTTATCGGGACGTTAAGCGGTCCAACCGATCCGGCTACAAGCGCCGAATCTTTCGCAACTGATTTTGCTATTTGTGCTCCTTTATAATTAATCTCGTATACTTTTGATTCCAGACCGTACGATGTAAGGGCGTATCTATTAGCTCCGAATGTATTTGTTTCGACAACATCCGCGCCTGCGTTAATATAATCCCGGTGTACTTCCGCAACCAATTCCGGATTTATCAAATTTAATTCTTCAAAACATCGATTAATATAAACACCCTTATCGTAAAGATACGTGCCCGTTCCCCCGTCAAAAACAATTATTTCACTTTGAAGTTGTTCTCTAAAAGATTTCATTCTTTGGGTTCCAAACAGGAATGATGCGATTTATAAATGTTAAAATATGAACAAACCTGGCGTGCTTTAAGCAAACTGGGAAATAGAGATATGTTAATCAAAAAAATAGTCTCCAAATAAAAAAACGGTGCTAATTTTGTTTACGAGTTAAAAGAACTTGCTTTACTTCCTCAAGCTGTTGAACCGTATTCACACCCATAATCTCTTCCAGCTGGTTTATTTTCAATGCCGAAACCTTCCAGCGCTGTGCCCAGAAATGTCCAAAAACATCCGTTAAATAGTATTCATTTTGTGCATTTTGAGGCGTGATATGCTGCAGGGCATCGAATAATTTTTGTCTGTTGAAAATATAGATACCGGAATTAATTTCCTTTACGAACCGCTCCTCGTCAGTTGCATCCTTATGTTCGACAATTTTTTTTACTGATCCGTCTTCATTACGCATAATACGGCCATACCCCGTCGGATCCTGAAATTCGGCCGTTAAGATGGTCGCCGAAGCTTCCGTTTTAAAATGGTGCTCTATCAGTCTATGCATACTTCCTACAGTAAGCAGCGGTACGTCACCGGACAGAATAGCTACGTCCCCGTCAAAATTCTCAAGTGTCGTTTTCGTTTGTATTATTGCATGTCCGGTGCCAAGCTGTTCCGCCTGCACCGCGATTTCCACGTTTGGATGAGATTTTTGGAGATATTGAATAACCGCATCCCTTTGATACCCGACGATTGATATTACACGAGAGGCATTCAGCATCATAGCCAAATCTACCACATAATGTATCATCGGCTTGCCAAGAACTTCATACATTACCTTGGCTTTTGACGGATCTTTCATGCGTGTTCCTTTTCCGGCTGCCATAATAACCACCGCAAGAGGCCGTTGATTTTCATCGCTTTTTCTTGTCTGCATAGTACCTTAAGAATTGATAGGAATAATAATATTATCTATTAAACGAGTGGTGCCGAACCTTACAGCAAGCGCCACTAATATTTCAGATTGATTTAAATTATCTGTTTCTGAAAAATCTACCGGATCTATAAACGCGGTATAATCTACCTGTGTCGGATTGCCTGAAAGGATAATTTTCATCATCTCTTCCCGCAGTAATTCAACAGATTTTTCGCCTTGCCGGATCTGTTTTTCTGCGTATTGAAGCGAACGAAATAATACCAGGGCATTCTTACGCTCGGCTTCATTTAAATAAGAATTTCGTGAACTCATCGCCAGACCGTCCTCTTCGCGAACTATCGGCGCAAGTATAATTTGAACATCGAAATTCAAATCCTTAATCATCTTTTGTATAACAAACGCCTGCTGTGCGTCTTTCTGACCGAAAACTGCTGCATGAGGTTTTGTGATGTTCAACAGCTTGGCTACAACCGTTGTCACTCCTTTAAAATGCTCAGGCCGAAATTTCCCTTCTAAAATTTTTGTCACTTTTTCTACCTCGACATAACTGCCGAAACCGTCGGGGTACATTTCTTTAACATCAGGATAAAAAATAATATCCGCACCGGCTGCCTGTATAATTGCTTTGTCATGTTCAAAATCCCGGGGATAGCGGGCATAGTCTTCATTCGGGGCAAACTGGGCCGGATTTACAAATACCGTTACGATAACGATGTCTGCAAGGGACCCGGCGCGCTCGATAAGACTTGCATGTCCTCTATGCAAATAACCCATTGTCGGGACAACAGCTATTTTCTTTCTTTCGTGCCGAAGTTTCTCTGCAGCCGCCTGCATCTCCCCGGCAGATTTCAGAACCCGGACAGTTTTTTTTGACTCCATCGATCAGCCTATAAAAGATGATGAAGCAATTTTGTGATAGTCTCTTTCATATCTTTCCTGTGGACAATCAGATCTATAAATCCCTTGTCCAGCAGGAATTCCGAGCGCTGAAACCCCTTCGGTAAATCTTTTCCTATCGTCTGCTTTATTACGCGGGGACCTGCAAAACCGATAAGCGCGGCAGGTTCTGCTACATGCACGTCTCCAAGCATCGCATAACTCGCAGTAACACCGCCTGTTGTCGGATCCGTCAAGACAGATATATACGGAACACCGGCATCTGAAAGCTGTGCAAGTTTTGCACTCATTTTTGCCATCTGCATCAACGAGAGTGCTCCTTCCATCATCCTAGCGCCGCCTGTTGACGAAATAATTATCAACGGCTGCTTTTTCTTGCGTGCGACATCTGCAGCACGTGCAATTTTTTCGCCGACTACGGATCCCATACTGCCGCCGATGAATGCAAAATCCATGCACGCAACAACAACTGGAATTCCGTTTATAGCCCCTTCACATGTCCGCACAGCATCAAAAAGCTTGGTTTTCTTTATACTTGCAGAAATTCGACCTGCATAAGGCTTTGTATCTTTAAACTTTAAAGGATCGACCGACTGCATTTTTTTATCCATTTCCCTGAATTTCCCGCCGTCAAGCAATATCTCGAAATACTCCTTGCTGCCGATACGAAAATGGTAACCGCACTTTGGACAGGTGAAAAGGTTTTGCTCAAGCTGTTTTTTATGAATTATATCGCTGCAGCCGCTGCATTTTGTCCACATGCCGTCCGGAATATCCTTTTTTTGTCCATCAGGCGAGATATTTTCTTTAGATCGTTTAAACCAGGCCATACCCTTTTCCTTTACTCATTTTCAATCTTCTCTTCTAATGCTTCCGAACTATAAAATCTTTCAGATACATCGGTTCGAGATCCTCAGGCGCATTCTCTATGCCATTTTTCAGTTTTTCTATTGCTATCCGCGCTACGATATCCCCACGACAATATGAGAGAATATTATCAATAACTCCACATTTATCTGCATTCTTCTTAATTTCATCTGTCCGATCTGTAATTACTGCCGTTTCGGCAGTACCTGCAAATATATTTTCATCAAGATTTCCAACCCGAACGGGATAAAAATCAGATATTTTTCCGTTCGTTTTCTCGTACCCGCCCATATAATAATCTCCTTGTTTTGCATCCGCAATAACGGCGACTCTCTTAATTTTCGGATGGGAGATAAAAAAAGCTTCTGCAGCAGATTCAAACGCAGGGACAGCTATGAGAGGCTTACCGACTGCATAGCATAGTCCCTTTGCAGTACTTAATCCGATCCGAAGTCCCGTAAAAGAACCGGGACCAATCGATACTGCCACACCGTCCAGCTGTTGTAACTCAATTTTCTTTTCTTCACATAACTCACTTATCAATGTCAGCAATTTTTCGGAATGTATATGCGATTCCACGATAGAATGTTCTGCGATCGGGCCGGATTCATCCGCCAGTCCGGCAGAACAAACTGCGGTCGATGTTTCAATACCAAGTACCTTCATTTTTTATCCGGTCCGCTTATTTCTATCAAACGTTCATTTTCATTGTCACCCAGAGACAGCCGGACATCGTACCTGCGTTCGGGCAAAAGTCCGCCCAGCATTTCCGCCCATTCGATAAGGCATATCCCGTTGTTTTGAAGCAGTTCTTCATATCCAAGGTCATACAATTCAGCTGTTGATTTAACCCTATACAAATCGAAATGATAAACGAACAGTTCATCGTTTTTTTTATCCCGTCCTTCGTACCTGTTTAAAATTACAAATGACGGACTTGTAACCGGTGTAGTTATATTATACGCAAGACAAACGCCCTTAACAAACTGGGTTTTCCCGCTCCCAAGATCGCCGTACAAAGCAACCACATCTCCGCGCCGCAATGTGCCGCCAAACAACAAAGCATGGCTGATGGTTTCGCCGGCCGATTTTGTATTGTATGTTCCGGTCATCTCGGCTTAAGCTTTACTACAGGCAGTATCATTTCTTCCATGGAAACACCTCCATGCTGGAAACTATCCCGGTACTGATTTAAATACTTGTTGTAATCTGTCGGATAAACAAAAAAGTAATCTTCTTTTGCCATTACATAATTCGTTGTAACACTTCCGCGCGGGAGCCTGTATTCGGAAGGACTTTTCACAAATATCGCCTGCTTGTCGTCAACCTTCAAATTTCTGCCGAATTTAAACCTGAGATTTACGGATGCTTCGCGGTCACCGATGACTTTTGAACCGCGCATACAGCGCACGCTTCCATGATCTGTCGTTAAAATTATCTTTGCATTTTTTTGAGTTGAGAGTGTTTTGAGCATTCCGAAAAGAGACGAATGCTG
>JAFGLB010000042.1 GCA_016928255.1 Bacteroidota bacterium | reverse complement strand
GCAAGCGGATTCTGCAGAATAACAGTGCCTGTTTTGTACCGCTTGTCTGTCTTATATTCCGCTTCCTTCGCTTCAAGACCCACATCTGCAAGAATTTTCTTAGCATCAGCAATCGGTAAACCTACAACATCCGGCACTTTAGTCGTCTTGTCTTTTTGTACATACGCCGGCATCACGTAATTATCAATAACAGCAACTACAATAATTACGATCACAGCGCCAATTAACAGTATTTTCAGCGCTTTTTTTAATTTCGGCCTTTTTGTAATAAGATCCATATATTCTTCAAAATATAAAGATTAAAAGTCTAAATTACAATTAACACAAAATTTATGTTATAAAAACGGCCTGCCATTTTTCTGCTTTAATTATAGAATTCACTTGTATTAAAATGATGTTAACATATATTTTTTAGCTTGTTATCTCCGGTATTCAACATTGCTTCTCAGCATATTTGTATCTATATTTTCCAGCAATTCAATATATGAATTTTACATTCCATAAAATTTTACATGAAAAAAGAATATCAAGAACTGATAAAAGCTGCAAACAGAGCAAAACTCAATGCTTATGCCCCCTACTCGAAATACTATGTCGGTGCAGCAGTTCTCACAGATGATGGAAAAATATTTTCGGGTTGTAACATTGAAAACAGCTCATATGGATTGACCATTTGTGCGGAACGGACTGCAATTTTTAATGCCATAACTCAAGGGATGTCAAAATTCAAGGCTATCGCAATAGTATCAAATAACTCTGAAGTTATTACCCCCTGCGGGGCATGCCGGCAGGTCCTCTTTGAGCTTGCAGGCGATATTGATATTATTATGTCCGGTAGCTCTAAAAAAATAAAAATCGTAAGGCTTAAAAAACTTCTTCCACTTCCATTTACCGGAAACAACTTAAAATAATCTCGTTAAACTATTTTATTTCAATGGATACTTCGACTTTACATAATGTTCCCCGTAATACCGGCTGGGTTGAGGTAATATGCGGTTGTATGTTCAGCGGCAAGACAGAGGAACTTATCCGTCGGCTGCGCAGGGCGCAGATAGCGAAGCAGGAAGTAGCGGTTTTCAAACCGAAAATCGATGTCAGGTATAGTCACGACAACATCACTTCACACAGTGAACAATCTTTGGTAGCCCAAGTTGTGGAAGATGCATCCGAGATACTGAGCAAGGCAGGTGACGCACAGGTAATCGGCATTGATGAAGGACAATTTTTCAAGCAGAATCTTATAGAAGTATGCAACCAATTGGCAGATAGCGGAAAGCGTGTGATCGTGGCCGGATTGGACCAGGATTATACCGGAAAACCCTTTGAACCAATGCCGCAACTTCTTGCAATTGCTGAATATATCACTAAGACCTTAGCAATTTGCGTAGTATGTGGAAATCCTGCAGACAGGACTCAACGAATCGTCAATCAGCGAGAAAGAGTAATTGTCGGCGCGAAAGACATATATGAAGCAAGATGCCGGAAGTGTCATGATCCGCTCCTTTAGTGCGATTAAAGATATAGGCGTTTGCATATAATGTCTTACTCTGGAAATACTCCGAATAGAGATGTCAATAAATCGGCAGATTATATTAAAGCTCAGACGAATCTGAGGCCTAAGATTGCCCTGGTGCTCGGGTCGGGATTAGGCAGTTTAATCCAAAAAATTGAAGATGTTGCTTCATTCGACTTTTCCGAAATTCCTGATTTCCCGATTTCATCTGTGGAAGGGCATGCCGGCAAATTGATTTTCGGGAACCTTAAAAGCAAAAATTGTTCTATTCCCGTACTTGCCTTTCAGGGCCGAATTCATTTCTATGAAACCGGGTCGATGGAGCAAGTTTTATTTCCTGTTTTTCTAGCCGGTCAAATAGGAATTGAAAAACTCATTATTACAAATGCCGCCGGCGGTATTAACAGCAGATTTAATGCCGGTGATCTTATGCTTATCAGGGACATATTCACTCCGTCACATATCAGACTGCCGAATAATTCCCGCAATTTTCTATTCCAGCATCAAAAACATTTTGATTATTTTGATGAAGAGATGAATCAGAATTTCATTAGGTGCGCCTCAAAAAGCAAAATGACGATGCACATTGGTAATTACTGCTGGCTGACAGGGCCCTCGTATGAAACGCCGGCCGAGATCAGAATGCTTAAGAAGATAGGTGCGGATGCTGTAGGCATGTCGACCGTTCCCGAAGTTTTCCTGGCTCATAATCTTGGAATTAAGACAGTAGCAGTTTCATTCATTTCAAATCTGGCAGCCGGTATCTCATTAAAAAAACTGTCTCATGCCGACGTAACGAGAGCCGGGAGTACTATTTCTGAACAGTTTGCTGAATTAATGCAGCAATATATCTTTTCTCTTGCATAAGAATACATTAAATTGGATAATAACTTTAGGCATTTATAAATATGAATTACATTCCATATACTGAACTTCAATCCGATGATACCGGTTTCACCCGGCTTTTTACCGATTACATCAGCAATTTTTCACTTGTAAAGAAGTATTATTCCGGCGATTTCAGGGATGAAAACCATTGGAAATCCAGTCTTGATGCTGTTACAAAGCGTACAATCGACCGTTCATCACTCGTACAGGTTCTTATAAACCAAAACCGCGATTATCACTGCGGGGTTAAAACGCTGGCAAACATAGATCTTCTTCTCAATGAGAATACAGTTGCAGTCATAACAGGCCAGCAGGTCGGATTATTCAGCGGGCCCCTCTACACACTTTACAAGACACTTACAACCCTCAAACTTGCCGAAAGCCTTGCACAACAGTATCCTGAATATAATTTCGTTCCCGTGTTCTGGCTTGAAGGCGAAGATCATGACATCGAAGAAGTGTCTTCTTTCACACTCTTTAATGCTTCAAATGAACTTATCCGTATTCAATACGAATACGAATCCAAAGCTGGCAATAAAAACCTGGGTGCTGTAGGCGAAGTATTTTTTAACGAGTCTATCGAAGGATTGTTCAGCAATCTCAAGCAGTCTTTACTGCCAACCGAGTATTCGCCTAAAGTCATTGAACTTTTCGCGACTGCTTATCAAAAAGGAATGACTTTTGGAAGGGCATTTATTCACCTTTTCAGCGTTTTGCTCGAGGATTCGGGATTAATATTTTTCGATCCTCATAATCAAACAACCAAGGAAATACTTGCTCCAATTTTTGAGCAGGAATTAAAAAACACATCGCACACCTGCCAGCTTGTGATAAACCAGAGTGAAATTATAGAGCAGCAGTACCATGCACAGGTAAAGCCGCGTTCGGTAAATCTTTTTTTATTCCACAACAACGGCAGATTTGCCATCGAACCTCATCCTGACGGTTTTTCGCTCAAAGGCACAAGAAAGACATTCTCTAACGATGAAATTATAAGTTTATTGCATTCAGACCCGAATTTATTCAGTCCAAATGTGATTCTTCGGCCTATTTGCCAGGATTACTTGTTTCCCACAATAGCTTATGTAGCGGGTCCTTCAGAAATTGCATATTTCGCGCAGTTTAAACCTCTGTATGAGCATTTTAAAATACCGATGCCTATTATTTATCCAAGGGCCAGCGTTACATTATTGGAGGAGCGGATTCAGAAGATAATTGATAAGTTTGATCTTAGATTTGAGGATTTCATAGGCGATATAGAAATTCTGAAAGGCAGGGTCGCTGATAAAATCGCAGATTTTAAAATTAATGAATTGTTTTCAAATACATCCGGCACCATATCTGAAAGCCTTACCAGTTTAAAAGACGGGCTTGAATTGATTGACCCTACATTAGTTGCGGCGATGGAGAACACGCTGTCCCGGATACAGAATTCTTTAAACGCATTAAAGGAAAAAACCAGTGCTGCTCAAAAAAGGCAGCATGATATTTCTCTCCGCCAGCTGGATAAGGTCTCTGTAAATATATTCCCCCATTCCAAACTGCAGGAAAGAGAAATAAATCTTATTTATTATTTAAATAAATACGGATTGGAATTTCTGAGATGGCTGCGCGTCGAACTTGTCATCGACAAGTATATGCATCAGGTTATCAACATAGAATAAGACAAACGGAAACATCAGGACTGTGTCAGCAATACATTCCAAAATCCCGGAAAAGATATATCAACGCATTCCGTATCCTGTATGGTAATATTTTTAATCCTTAAACCTGCGATTCCAAAAGACATTGCTATACGGTGATCGCCGTAACTCGGCAGAATATTCCCTGAATACTCCCCGCCGCCTTCAAATGAAAAACCGTCGTCATATTCTTCAACATCACAGCTCAGCAGTCGGAGATTCTTTACAATCGCAGATATCCTGTCAGTTTCTTTCATTCGCAGTTCTTTTGCGTCGTGAATTGTAAACGTTCCTTTCGCAAATAGCGCGGTAACGGCAAGTATTGGGATTTCATCTATAAGGTCGACAACTTCAGCGCCGTGAAGCTTTAGATCACTTTTTATTTCTGAAGTCATTACCACCAGGTCGCCTACAGGCTCGCCCTCGACAATCCTCTTATTTTCAATTTCTATTTTTCCGCCCATCGACAGGAATATATCCAAAACCCGTCTGCGCGTCGGATTTAATCCGACATTGTTTATTGTCAAGTTAGAGCCCGGAGTAATCATGCCCGCAGCAAGAAAAAATGCAGCAGCCGAAATATCGCCGGGTACAAAGAAATGTTTGCCTTCAATTTTTATATCTCTGTTCACACTTACAGAAAAGGAGCCGTTTTCTTTTTTCGTCTCAAGTCCCAGCATACGTTCGGTATGATCCCTTGTCTGTGTTTTTTCGAGCACAGATGTTGTCCCTTCCGCAAAAAGCCCTGCAAACAAGACCGAGGATTTTACCTGGGCGCTGGGAACTGGAAGCGCATATTGAATTGAATGAAGCCTGTCAACGGGTTCAATTCTTACCGGCGCCGTATTTTTTTCTGTTCCAGATATATCGGCACCCATAAGCCGAAGAGGATCGAAAATTCTTTTCATGGGTCTTTTCGACAGTGAGGAATCGCCAATGATAATTGAAGGAAATCTCTGGCCCGCAAGAATTCCGGATAACAGGCGGATAGTTGTTCCGGAGTTACCTGCATCCAGAGGAATAGAAGAAGGCTGGAGGCCGTGCCTGCCTTTGCCATGTATTACAATTCTCTGGCCGGTTTCTTCAACATTTAGGCCGAGCTGCCGGATACAAGACAGTGTGCTCATAGGATCGGCAGCTCTTGAGCAGCAGCTTATTTCTGATTTTCCGTCTGCTATTGCGCTTATCATAAGTGCGCGGTGAGAGATGGATTTATCACCGGGCACAGATCGTATGCCTTTAACTCCGGCAACCTGTGGTATAGAGAGATTCATTTATGATATTCCGGGCATAACTATTACAGCATCAGCGGGATATGAAAAATCATGAACGATGCGGTCTGCCGTGTTTATCGCCTCTGCCTCCGTGAGAATCTGACTTCTTGCGTTCACGCGAACGTTTCATCTCTTCATGAGCATTTTCACCGCCCGGCAATAGTGCTTTTCGGCTCAGGCCCATTTTACCGTCTGAATCTATATGCATCAATTTGACTTCGATCTCATCACCGACTTTTAATAAGTCCTCCACTTTTTCCACGCGTTTAACATCCAGTTGAGAAACGTGTACCAATCCTTCTTTTCCGGGAAGTATTTCGACAAAGGCTCCGAAATCCGTTATCTTTTTTACAGTCGCTTTATATGTTTTGCCGATTTCCGGCAGTTCCGTAAGGCTGGCAATATATTTCATTGCCTTATCAGCCGATTCTTTTTCAACTGCCGCTATAGTCACTGTACCGTCATCATCGATATTAATTTCCGCTCCACTGTCTTTAACAAGCTGACGTATGTTCTTGCCTCCCGGTCCGATCAACGCGCCTATCATGTCTACCGGAATCTTAACTGTCTGCAGTCTTGGAGCATAAACAGACAATTCCTTCCTTGCAGAAGGCAGTGTATCGCACATAATATTTAAAATATGCATACGCCCTTCGTTTGCCTGAGCCAATGCATCTTCCAGAATCTGCAGTGAAATTCCTTTTATCTTGATATCCATTTGGCATGCAGTAATTCCATCTCTAGTTCCAGCGACTTTAAAATCCATATCGCCCAAATGATCTTCATTTCCAAGTATGTCGCTAAGGATAACCACTTTATCTTCTTCTTTTACCAATCCCATTGCGATGCCTGCGACCGGCCGGGGCATCGGGATTCCGGCATCAAAGACTGCCAGCGTGCCTGCACAAATAGTTGCCATAGACGAAGAGCCGTTTGATTCTAAAATATCTGAAACGACCCTGATTGTATAAGGAAAATCCGATTCTGTAGGAATAAGCCTTTTCAGCGAACGCTCTGCCAGGTTACCATGGCCAATTTCACGTCTGCCTGTTGTACCTATCCTTCCCACTTCTCCAACGCTGAACGG
>JAFGLB010000005.1 GCA_016928255.1 Bacteroidota bacterium | reverse complement strand
TCTTGCATAGTTATACAGCAGGTTATATGCCTCTGTTTTTACGAACTGCATGCCTGGTGCAAGATATCTTAATCTTACAAGCTTATAAAAGCTTTCTATTTCCTGGGCACAGCCGATTGAGTCTTTTGCCGTATATTTGCTTTTTGCGTTCTGTATATTCTTCTCAAGTATTCGTACAAAGGTCTGGCTGCCTATCCAGTTGTTTGAATACGACATTTGCAGTCTTGACGAGAGGGTATCTAGCATATCTGCCGCAGACTCTGCCGGTATTTGAGGCAGGCGGTCTAATATATATTGGGCATTGTAATAAAGGAATTTCCAGCCGTCAATAGTTATAAATTTTTTATCATTATCGAGAGAATCGACATATTCCTCATTAATCCTTTGTTTAAATGTCAGAACATAACGTGTGCAATTAATAGAATCATTAATAACTGCTTTATTCTTTGCAGTGACGATGTAATTATTCATCTCTGCAACAAAACCAACATCGCCAATCCATCCATAACCGGCTACTTGCTGTAAACAGTGGGCGAGCGAATCGAGCATTTGAATAATTGTATATGATATATCCGGTTTGGGCGGCTCATAATCACGGATTGATTTTTCGATCCAGGATTTCATTTTTGGATCTGTTTCCTGAGTATTATAATTCTTTACAAATACATAATCGGCAACACTTCCATAATGGAATAAAAGAGAATCAGCAATTACATATCGAAGATATGGATCAGTTTCTTTTAAAAGGCGATCTTTTAATAAATCGTGCAGGTTAGGATAACTAGTTTTATATAGCAAATCATACGCCATTAATCTAGTGCCTATATCTCCTGTATCTGTTACCATAGTCACTATTACAGGATACATTTCTTTACCATACAGTTCCACAAGGTCATACATTGCTTGTATTCGGCTAGCCATAATATCAGGCTCTTTAGTTATTTTTATGAGCCAGTATTTTGCACTATCAGCATATTCAGGAACATTTTTTATAATACTTTTTAACGTTTCCTGTATATCATACTTCGCATTTTTTCCTCCATTTCTCAAGTATTCGAAAACATTTGATGTTGTAGAATAATTTCCGCATTTATGAAGATAATGTGTCATTTCTGCTTTAAGTTGGAGTGTAGAATATGGTGATTTTAAAAATAAATTTAAAGAACTATCAATAATAATAACACGGTTGGCAATTATAATAGCAGAGTCATAATATGCTTTCGCGAATAAGCATAGATTACTCGAATTAAAAGCATCGAATACAAGAAATGAAAATACCTGAAAAGATACGTCTGCCTTCCAAAAAACACTTTCAATTTTCGGGAGTGCTTCTATTATTTTCAGCCTATGTATTTCATTTAAAGCTTTATACCTCTCAATTTCGTCTTGACTATCTAAGCTGTCAATATATGCCTGACGTTCATCTGGTGTAATATTCTGTGAATGCATTCGCAAAGGAATAATTCCGAATAAAATCAATATAAGCCATATTTTCATAACAATTATCTTCCTTTCTACTTCACATTGTATTTGTTTTGTAACTCGCGTATATAATATTCGACAAGAGGTTTTACACTACTGTGTGTTAATACTTCATATGCTTGTCCTTGTCCAAGTTTTTTTACCCATTCTTTATTTACTTCAATTGTTAATATCTTCATCAACGTGTTTAAACATTTTTCTATTTTTTCTTTTGCTTCGTCTATATTCTTAACTGTTTCGCAAGAGTAACGAAGTCCCTGATATACATTATCAAAAAGACTGTCTCTCTTTTCCGCTATTATCAATTCATAATGATATTTATGCGTTTTTTCGTGTAACCATAATACTTCTTCAAGAACATATCCACCTTCCCTACTCGGGAAAGCAGGATAGATATGGGGTGGGTAATGATCTCTGAAATCCTGCAATGCCAAAATTGAATCTGCTGGAACAACCTCATCAACACTTTTTATCAGCTTTTGTTTTCGCTTGTTTTCAATATTATCTCTGCAAATATCCAATATGACATTTATCTCTATAACATTCATTATGGGAAATCTCCATCCTTCCGATTGCATATTGTAGCAGGGATCAACAATAATTGGAGTAAATGATCCTACAATATTTTGGAAGCCTCCTAAATCGTCAGCTGACGAACATACGTCCCTACCTTGAAAACCGTTTGGCTGTGGTTGTACCATCATAATAGGAGATTTTTCGAATAAAGCTGGACACTGCGGAGCATCAGCACAGGGTTGTTTATTCTCCACCGTCACACTTCCATTTTCACATACACTCATAGTTCGGGACATCATTTTATTGATTTTAACAGAAGATGTTTTTACGGAATCATCCTTCCGTATTTTCATCGGTATACCGCCTCCCACACTCAACGATGCTCTAATAGGCACCACAAGCGAATCTCCGGTAATAGATAACGGCGCTATATATTGTATCGGTTGTGTCACTCCGCCAAAACTTATGTCCGTAATCCCACCTGCTGTCAAATATCCATTCTCCCCGTCTGATCCTCCTAATACTGAAATATCAAGCTTCTTATCTGCCGGAACTGGATTCCCGGTCTCTGTATATATAAAACTCAGTGTTGTCGTATCCCCAACCGGTAACGGCGACTTCTCCGCTATTGCCAATATACACTGCGGATTACAGGTATAAACGTCAAACGACGCTGACTTATCTATT
>JAFGLB010000041.1 GCA_016928255.1 Bacteroidota bacterium | reverse complement strand
TTGAATATCGTTTTAATCATCGTGAAGATAATCTCTTAAAACTCTTCACTAATATATATTTCGGTTACGTTTCTACCTAATTACCTAAAACTATATATCGCGCTAATTTTTAATCTTTTTAATTTTTACGCAAAATCCCTGAAAAAGTTGCTTTTGTCGGAGATTATAAATTTTTTCCGTGCAGTTTTCTTCCTCTTCACAGGACAATAAACGGTATATGAACTAACGCTAATATTGAAAACTTTATTGCAGTTTCCTTTCTATTCGCAGGAGAAAGGCTCCCGAAATATATTGCTTTTGTGATCGTGTTGCTCAAAATCGCCAGCATGATAGCAGAGATGAAAACATTTGAGGGACTGCCGGGACCCTGAATCAATGATAGAATAAACGGATCTATATCGGTCACACCAATTATTGCCGATAGACCCAATAAACCTGAATTACCCAAAGTCGATCTTATAAATCCTGTAACAACTGAAAGCACTACAAAGAGAATTGCAAATCCGATTGCAGGGCGGATTTCAAATGGGTTCTGCAATTCCGATATTTCCGATTCTTTTGATTCCTTCTCTTTTTGGAACATTTTCAAGGATAATACTATTCCGGCTGCCGAAAGAATCACGAGACGGTACCAAAGATCAGGAATAAAAGTACTGTTTATAAACCACACAAGCACCAGCACCCTGATATACATCATACTGCTGGCAAGCAGTGCAGACTGCAGTGCAGTACCGCACCGGGAGGGATTGCGCTGTGCCATCCTGCCGACTGAAATAGTCATAGCAGTGCTCGAAACAATGCCGCCAAATATTCCCGACAACCATAATCCGACTTTAGCACCGAAATTCTTCTCCAGCAGATATCCGACAAATCCAAGTGTGGAGACTATTATTACTATCTGCCATACTTTTACCGGATTGATATTAAATTGAGTATACTCCTGATCCGGTAAAACAGGTAAAATTATCAGCGTTACTAAAAGAAATTTCACAGTTGCTAAGAATTCGACTTTGCTCAGCCGTTCCACATAAGATTCCAGCATGGCTTTTTCCGAAAGCAATATTGTATTCACAATACCCATTGCCATGGCAATCCATATATCAACCAGCATTGCCAGTGCACCTGTTATAAATGTCAATAAAGCGGAAACTTCACTCGTGGTGCCGAATCTATCTGTACGGATCTTGGCGATATATGCAATACCGGTCAATGCAGCAACTGCAAGCAGTCCGGAGGGCAGCATAAATGTTGCACCCAGCTTAAATAACCATGCACACCCGAATCCGAACATACTGATGATAGGATGAGTGCGGACACCGCCGAAAACCAATTTGCGGTCAACTTTGATACTCTCGCGTTCCAGACCGACAAGGAAACCAAGCATTAATGCTATAATGAATCTCAGTTCGACGGTCCACTCAAATGCGTTTAATCCCATATCCCACCTTTTTATTGCGGAACAACAGCTGCATTAACTTCAATTACCGGAAATGCCAGTTTTAAATCTTTCGGACTAATTTCTATGATAAAACCGCGCTTTCCTCCATTTATAAAAATTCTATCCATTTCCAATATGGATTTTTCCGCATATACAGGCAATGTATGCCTCGTTCCGAAGGGACTTGTCCCTCCGAATTGATAACCAGTATAGCGCATCGCGGCATTCGCCTCGCAAGGCAAGATTTGTTTAACTCCCAGTATACGTGCCATCTGTTTCGTGGAAACCTCGCAATTACCATGCATTAAAATAATCAGAGGTTTCTTCTGATCGGTTTCCATGACCAAGGTTTTAACAACACATCCTTCCGGTACCCCTATTAATTCCGCCGCCAGCTTCGTTCCCCCATGCTCTTCATATTTAATCATATGAGGAATAAATGGTATTTGCTTTTGACGCAGGACTCGGACAGCCGGAGTTACGGGTATTTCTTCTTTCTTCATTCTTTATTCAAACCTTCACCGAACCTGAAAATTTTGCCAGTTCTGCTGCCGACTTCTTTTCTATTTCTGCATGGAGACTGTTCCCGTTGGAATCCATAGTCACAATTACAGGAAAATCCTTTACTCGAACATGCCACATTGCCTCAGGAACGCCAAATTCCAAAAAGTCAACTCCTTCCACTTCCTGTATACATCCGGAATAGTACTGAGCCGCACCGCCGATGGCGCTCACATAAACGGCACCGACATCTTTCAGCGCCGCAAGCGTTTTTGCACCCATACCTCCTTTGCCGATAACGATCCGCACTTTGAATTTACGGATAATATCTCCCTGGTACGGTTCTTCACGTATGCTTGTAGTAGGACCGGCTGCGTTCATATACCACTTGTCCCCCTTTATTAATGCAACAGGACCGCAGTGATAAATTACACTCCCTTCAAGATTAACCGGAGAATCATGCGTCAATAAATGATGATGAAGCACATCTCTGCCCATGTGCATAATACCGTTAAGCAATAGAATATCTCCGACCTTCAGCGCCCGTACCTGTTCTTCCGAAAGCGGCAGTGTTAAAGAAATTTCTCTTCCTGTTAAAGGCATTTTTTCTTCTTTTGCCATTTTTACAGCCGGAAAATCTTCCTTGTATAACCATCTTTTAATTCCGCCCGTCTTTAGATCGAGAATTACACCAAGCCGCCTGAAAGCCCAGCAATTATATGCAGCTGAAACAAAGAAACTTGCGGGCAGGCGGTGATATGATCCGATTTTACATCCGACGAGTGTTGCGAGTCCTCCAAATCCCATTGTACCGATATTTAATTTATTGGCATTCTGCAGAATATAATCTTCAATTTCAGCAAGATCAGCATCCGGATTTATATCATCCAGTGTACGGAAAAGCTGTTGTTTCGCATAGTGATACCCCGAGGCACGATCGCCGCCGATTGCCGCCCCGATAGCACCCACGCTGCAGCCATGTCCCTGAGCCTGCCAGACCGCATGAAGCAGGCATTTTTTTATACCTTCCACTGTGCGATCAGCCCTTCCGAGATTAGGCAGTTCACAAGGCAGTGAGTACTGTATGCTTTTATTTTCACAACCACCGCCTTTAAGTATGAGCCGTACCTCAATTTCTTTTTTATTCCATTGCTCGAAATGGATAATAGGACAGCCGTCGCCAAGATTATTGCCGCTGTTTTTACCCGTAAGCGAATCAACCGCATTAGGACGCAGCTTGCCGATCCTGGTAGATTCGGCGATTGCTTCGTTGATTTTTTCCCTCATAAGAATCTGATCTATTCCTGCCGGGGCCTTAATTTCAAAAGCCGGCATCCCGGTATCCTGGCAAATCGGCGCCTTATTTTCATATGCCATATCGGTATTTACAGCTATCATCTTGAGTGCGAGTGCGGCCTGGCTCCCTGCAGTTTCACGTTCAATAGCCCATGCAAGCGCACGCCGTACATCCCTGGGAAGATTTGTCGAAGTCTCACTTATTAACGCCATCATGCTCGTCTTAAAAGCCGGCATATCAGAATGAACTCTGGTTTTAACGATAGATTTTTTTCTAACAATCTGCTTATGCTTAGTAACTTTCTTATTACTTCTTTTCCCGGATGTTATTTTTGCCTTTTTCATAATATTTTATTCCCATATTAATGAAAAATTTTTAAGAGATCCTGATTATCAACATCATTTTTCCAAATCGATATCAACAACGGGAACATCCCAATGGCCGAGCAACAGTGTAAATCTACGTTGTTCTTCTTCGGTAAACTTTTCCTGATCAGGGAAAAGCTGCTTGCTCAGTTCTTTCTCGCTGAAACCGTCATTTGTAACCTGAATATTTTTCCATATGATAGTGATTCTCCAGTCCCACCGCCCGTCTTCTGATGCATGAAAACGCGGTTTTACCAGCGTAAGACTCAGAATTCGCCCCATTTCCATCTGCTTTTTTAATACAGGATAATGATTCTTTTTGTACAGTTGAATAAACTCTTCAGCATAACCCCATTTGGTTTTATAATAGTATTCAACCGCGTACGGCTTATCAGAACTAGGGTTTTGAGATAAGGAAGACATGTATTGCTCCAGGCATTATTTTGAAATATTTGACGACAGAATTTAGCAGATTTCGAAGAAAGTAACAATAACGGATTTTTTAAAGTGACTCTAATCCATTATAAGCTTAAAAGACCGGGATTCCCGGAATAAACCAAAACTGATATCTTTTAATACGCTTAACTGACTGCATTTTAGCGATAACGGTTATCAAACTTCGCAGGTTTTGAAAAGGCACAGTATGTTATAAATCCGTTATCTGGTGTTTTCATCAATCCAATCGAGAACAGTCTTATACCAAAGCTCCACATTCAAGGGTTTGATAATCCAGTGGCCTTCATCAGGAAAATACAGCATTTTGGATTTTACGCCCTGCCGCTGCAGCGCGGTGAATAATTGAAACCCTTCGCTTACATCCAGCCTGTAATCATTTTGTCCATGAATAACTAATGCCGGTGTTTTAAAGTTTTTAACATATTCCATCGGCGAAAATTTATAATAAAGTTCCGGATTGTCATATGGTGTTCCGCCAAACTCCCATTCGTTGAACCATAACTCTTCAGTCGTTCCGTATGCACTTGCCGGATTGAACATACCGTCGTGCGAAATAACGCACCTAAGCCTGTCCGTGTGTCCAATTATCCAATTCATCATATAACCGCCATAAGAAGCACCTGCTCCCGCGATACGGCTGCTGTCGACAAATGGATATGTTCTAACGACATAATCGAGCCCGTTCATTAAATCCACATATGCCCTTCCGCCCCAATCCTTGCTGACTTCGTCCGTAAATTTCTGGCCGTAGCCGGTACTGCCTCGCGGATTTATCATTATCACAACGTACCCGCGGGAGGCGAACATTTGCGAATTCCACCGATAATGAAAATCATCGCCCCACTGGCCCTGAGGCCCGCCATGGACAAGCAGTATTGCCGGATATTTCTTTTGGGGATCAAAAAAAGGAGGTTTTAATAAAAATCCATTTACGTCGGCACCTTGCGCACCTTTGAACCAGAAGCTGTCGAGTGTGTTCATCTCAATCTCTCTTGCCAGGTTCGAATTAACTGAAGTAATTTGCCTGAGGTTTTTTCCATCTTTATCCATTGTAAAAATCTCGGCAGGCATATTTGAAGATTCACGGATAATAATAATATGCTTGCCGCCAGGCGAACAAACCAGCCTGGAATTCCATCCATTCGTTAAGATCGGAGAGACTTTTTTACTGACAACTTTCACATTGAAAACGGATACATTTCCTTTATCATCAGCATTAAAGAAAAGCGATTTTGAATCAGGCGACCATACGACATCTTTGACACTTCGATCAAAATTTTCGGTAAGATTAATAAGTCTGCCTGTTTTTCTTTCGTAAAGAACAAGTTCACGCCTGTCGGCTTCAAATCCGGCCCGTTTCATCATCAGGTAAGCCAGATACCTGCCGTCGGGAGAATAGAGAGGCTGACTGTCATTCGCCGGATTTTCCGTAACTTTTTTTTCCTTTCCGCCTTCAACAGGTATAACATATATATCATTGTTTGTGCTTACAGCAATATGAGTATCCGTATTTTTTGTAAATGCAATTTCTTTGCTGTCCGGCGAAAATGTATAATCCCAGTAACCGCCAAGATCTACCGGCGGGCAATCGAAATCGCCCGGAGTAATATCAACTGCCTTCCCGCCGCCGGAAGGCATTATAAAAAGGTGACTGCGTTTACCATCTTTCCAATAGTTCCATATCCGGTATGGAAGTCCCGTGAAGATTTTTGCTTTTACTTCACTTTTTTCTATTTCTTCCAGGCGTTTCGCATTGCTTTCTTCATCGAGATAATCGGGAAATACTTCGGAAGCGAATGCAAACCATTTCCCGTCCGGCGAAACAATAATGCCCGATACTCCACCGGCAATATTTGTGATTTTTTCAGCTTCGCCGCTGTCAATATCAATAGTCCATATCTGAGACCCGCTGTCGGCGGTAGAGATATACGAAATCTTTTTTCCATCAGGCATCCATCTCGGATTTGAATTTCTGCTTTTTGTCTTTGTCAACCGGCGAATTTCTCCTCCTGCAGCGGGAACAAGATAGATGTTGCTTTCTGACTTATTTTCACTTTTAAGCTGGTAAGTAAGGACAAATGCAATAGTCTTTCCGTCCGGAGAGATTTGATGATCGGAAATACGTCCAAACGACAATAAATCATCAACCGTGATCGCCCGTTTAGGCAAAGAATACGAGTAAAAAGTGAAAATGAAAATTAGAATATTTATTAGTGAAATTCGCATGTGAACTCCTTGAATCATTCGGCACTAAAAAATTGCGTGAAACTGCGTCATCCAATTATCATTATTACATTGCAATAAATTTAGACTTTTTGAGGTTTTGATGAATTCTCATCAGACTTTTCCCCAGCTTGATTTCTATCCAAATAAATACGGCTCCAGCAATTCTTGCACATTAATGTACGGTCGACGCTCAGAAGAATCTGCTGCCAGGGACTGAGTTCTTCACCGCAATTTGGACATTTATCGAGCGGTTCTTTATTTTTTCCCAATTTAATTTCCCGGTTTAAGTATTACACCTTTACCGCGATGCCCGTTAATTTTTACAGTAAGCGGTTTCTCGAAGCGGAACAGTTTTGTGTATTTCTTCTCCGCCAATGGTTTCTGACTTAACAGCCAATCCCAATCGATGAATCCCTGCTGTAGGGATTCATCGATTGTAAAATAACCGACCATAAACGAAGTGATATTCTGGAAGAAATGCGAACCCTGCGATGGTTTAACAGACATATCCTTAAAACCGGTTTCGATGATTGCCTTGGCGCCGCAAATTTGTTCCCAAGTTACCGGAATGCCTAACCATGGATCAAGCGAACCCCACCTGCCGATGCCGATAAGCAGAAACGGTTTTTTTTCACTGATTAAAAGCGAATTAAAGGCAGCTATTTCAGCTGCTGCTTCGCGGCTTGCAGCCCTTTCAAAATGCAGGGAGTCGACAGCAACTATATCGCAAATTCCCTCAAGAGATCCATGTCCCAGCACCTGGCTGCTCTGGCATAAAATGAGTGAAGGATCAATATCTTCGATCATCAGCTCTTCAATTTCGTGATGAACGACCAGAGGCCTGATTTGCAGCAATGCAAACTCCAGTTTTTTTTGGGTTGATGCAGGCAAATTAACGGCAAATTCAATTTCTACCGGGGTACCCATTCCCCATACACCCATTTCAAGCAGTAACTCGATGATTTTTGCCAGCGGCACCGTGTTATTTTGAAGTATCGGAGCAAATGTAACAATGCGAATCCCGTTCCGGCCGAGTCCGCCGCAGATGGTATCATTTTCCGGAAGATAAGTTGATCCGATAAACTGAAGAGTTCCATCCTTCTCGGCAGTATTCAAATCATGTTCCCGCATCAGCATATCATGAGTTTCCGTGCCAAAATCAGAATTTGCATCGAGCGCGAGTGAGAAAAATGATTTCTGTGAAGTGTCCAGTGTCTCTTTAACAGAATAAAATTGTCCGATATCTCTCGGATATTTGGGACAGAAGCGAACGGTATTACCTCCGTCTACCACCCACTTACCGAGTCCTAATGCAACAGACGCCGTTCCATCCGACGATTTTTGCGGCGACATGGGGTAAAAATTGTACGACCTTGCAACACCTGACATATCCGGATAATATCTGTTCTCATGCTCTTTACCGACCAGGCATTGGATAATAACGGCCATTTTTTCTTCTTCGAAATGATATGATGTAACACAAATATATTCTTTGGCATTCTGATAAAATGTCGAAGCATATACTCTTTTAATGCTGTTTAAAAGTTCGTTTAATCGGACAGATGGATTTTCGTTGGAATTAGGGATCATATACGTTTCATATACGCCTGCAAACGGATAGTACTGAGAATCTTCAAGCATGCTCGAAGATCGTACTGCAAGAGGTTTGCGGACCAGTTCGAGAAATGACATCAAGTCCGTCAATACTTCCGGAGGGAATTTTTCTGCCTGCAGAAAACGTTTGGTAATTTCCCTGTCGTCCGTACAATTCATGGCAAAATCACGAAGCTTGTTATCTTCCAGGAACTGATCGAAAACATCGGTCCCCAGAACAACGGCAAGTGGAACATATATATCCACATTTTTAAACCTGTTCCGCACATTATAATCACTGAGCAGCATATCGACAAAACCGAGTCCCCGTGCTTTTCCGCCTAGAGAACCGGTTCCGATACGGGCGAAGTTCGTATCAATTCCAAAAGTTTCCTTTGAAAAACTTGCCACAATTCCGCGCTGGCACAGATTACGGTAATGATGAAGCGACCGGACAAGATCTTTCCTGAGTCCTTCAAGAGTAGGAAAATCAGTTACTTTACGAGGCCTGATTTTATCAGCAAGCCAGAATTCTGTACGTGCTTTTAGCCAGCTTGAAAAATGGTTGCGATCTGCATGGTATCTGACGCATTCTTCGGGTACCACTCTGAGCATTTCTTCCAGGCTCTTCATATCGCTTGCCCGGCCTACCTCGGTGCCGTCCGGCATACGGAAAATAAAATCGCCAAAACTGAAATGATACACCATAAACTGCTGTAATTCCTGAAGCAGTAACGGCGATCCTTTCATGACGAACGACGCACCTGATTCCTCTGCAAGCTGCCGGTTCTCCTGGACATTCGAGAAAAGCAGAATCGGCAAATCAGGTTTTTCTTTTTTGACGGCTTTAGCAAAATCGATACCTGCTTGCGGATCTTGAGTACCGCGGCGCGGAAAATCAACGTCGGAAATAATTCCCAGTAAAAACTTTTTAAATCTTTTATAATACATCCACGCTTCTTCATAAGTGCTGCACAGAAGGATTTTCGGACTGGCGCGCATCCTCAAAAATTTATGCCCCAGATCGATACCCTCGGAAATCAACCGCTGCGATTGCTTTAGAATTTCCGTATAAATAATAGGCAGGAACGACGAATAATATTTTACATTATCTTCAATAACAATAATTGACTGTACGCCCACTGTCTGTGTATCATGTTCCACATTCAGGCGGTCTTCAAGAAATTTAATTATCGCAATAATGATGCGGAAATCACCCTGCCATATAAATATCTTATCAAAAATGGAGGTATCGTGGCTCACGATAAAATGTTTAAGCTCGCGGTTATCATGCATTAATAAAACAACGGGAATATTCAGCCCTGATTTCTTTACCATCCTCGCAAAATCGATTGCTTCCATATCATCGATATGCAGTGTGGTAATAATCAGGTCGAAGCGGTGTTCCTCCCTGGCAAGTATCATAGCTTCCTTGCCGCTTGAAACGCACGTAAGCTCCGGAGACTGACTGAGATTCAGTCCCTCGTATTCACTGCGGTTTAATTCGTAGAGGCGGCCTTCTTCTTCGAACAGGTATAAATCATAAAGACTGGAGACAAGCAGGACATTGCTGATGCGTATGCGCATCGGGCTTTGGATCCCATAAAACAGGTTTCCATAACCGTATTCCACCGGGAGCGGATCTAAGGGATTGACAACCGAATCAGTATTTTTTTCCATATATCCACGCCCGTATATTTCAGCAGCCGCCGCTTCCTTTAAGCGACGGCCGCTTTTTTATAAGTTTTTGTATACGGGCTATACTATTCCTTGATCCATCATAGCATCGGCGACCTTCAGGAATCCTCCGATGTTTGCACCATTTACATAATTACCCGGTGTACCAAACCGCTCAGCCACATCTACGCAAGTCTTGTGGATGCTCTTCATAATATAACGGAGCCGGTTATCCACTTCTTCACGCGTCCAGGGCAGCCGCATGCTGTTTTGCGACATTTCCAATCCCGATGTAGCAACACCGCCTGCATTTGCCGCTTTTCCCGGACCATAGAGAATCTTTGAGTCGAGGAACAGTTTCACACCGTCTAAAGTTGTCGGCATATTTGCGCCTTCTGCTACAGCATAGACACCGTTATTCAGCAGATTTTGTGCATCCTTGCCGTTGATCTCATTCTGTGTCGCACTCGGGAAAGCACATTCAGCTTTGTGATTCCATAACGGATTATAATCGAGTTTCGGATCCACAGGTGTATAGACCGCTTTCTTGTATTTTTCGGTATATTCCGAGATGCGTCCGCGTCTTAAGTTTTTCAACTCCATCACAAAAGCAAGTCTCTTCTCGTCAATACCTTCTTCATCATAAATATAACCATTAGAATCTGAAAGTGTTACTACTTTTCCGCCTAACTGATTGATTTTTTCAACAGTATATTGAGCTACATTTCCGCTGCCGGAGACAAGGCAGGTCTTGCCTTCAAGCGTTTTTCCTTTTGTAGCAAGCATTTCTGAAGCAAAGTAGGTCGCCCCGTATCCGGTTGCCTCAGGACGGATAAGCGAACCGCCCCAGTTTAATCCTTTTCCCGTCAGAACGCCTGTAAATTCATTTCTTAATTTTTTGTACTGTCCGAATAGATATCCGATTTCACGCCCGCCTACTCCGATATCGCCGGCCGGCACATCTGTATCCGAACCTATATGACGGAATAATTCGTTCATAAATGCCTGACAAAATCGCATAATTTTAAGATCGCTTTTACCTTTCGGATCGAAATCGGAACCGCCTTTTGCTCCACCCATTGGCAGAGTCGTGAGACTGTTTTTGAATACTTGCTCAAATGCCAAGAATTTCAATATGCCCAATGTAACTGACGGATGAAATCTTAAACCGCCTTTATACGGCCCTATGGCGCTATTCATCTGAATCCGATATCCGCGGTTAATATGCACTTCACCCTGTTCATCCACCCAAGGTACGCGAAACATAATCACTCGTTCCGGCTCAACAATTCGTTCGAGAATTTTTGACGTCCGGTATTCCGGATGACGCTCCAAAACAATAGAAAGAGATTCAGCAACTTCCTGAACAGCTTGATGAAACTCGGGTTCGGCGGGATTCTTCGCTTTTATTTCAGCAACTAAATCTTTTACATAACTCGACATATTAACCTCCATTTTGAAATAATTCTTTAGAAATAATTAAGATATTTTCGAATATTCAGTTACTATCTTAAATATTTTCGGTAAGAAGCGACAGTGGAAAATAGATGAAAATCTTGTAGGGAAAACCCTACAAAGAAATGGAGGGAAAAAAAGCGGAGCGGAGATACTATTTGCAGGAATCTAACTCATATTTTTGAGAATTCATTACTGTTTATCTGGTTTTTTTGACTTGTATTCCGGGTACAAGCGGGAGATGCACTCCGGACACAATCCATGCGAAAACTCGACATCGGCATGTTTCTTGATGTAAGTTTCAACACCTTCCCAATAACCCTTATCATCGCGTATTTTTTTACAGCTTGCACATATCGGCAGTAATCCTTTCAGTGTTTTTACGTTATCGAGCGCCAACTGCAATTCAATATTTAAACGCCTCAATTCAACCAGGTCTGCAAAACGCGCAACGGCAATAATTATCGCCCTCTCAATTTCCGGCGCACTGGGCGGTTTGATCAGATAAGCGCCGACGCCCGATTGGCTTGCCTTACGCACTAATTCCGGATCATCATGACCTGTCAGCAGTACAACCGGTATAGGGCATCGCTCGTGTATTAATTTGGCCGCTTCCAGGCCGTCCATTTCCGGCATTTCGATATCCATAAGCACAATATCGGGTTGAAGGAGCTGAGTCATTTCTACCGCCTGCCGCCCATTTGTTGCTTTCCCTATTACTACATGCCCGATTTTAACCAGCTGGCGCCGTATAATAGCGCTCATCGATTCCTGATCATCGGCAATTACAACTCTTAACGGTTTTGTAGTATCCATATTCCCACTCGATGATTAATTAATTATATGGCATCCTGATAAAAATACTGTTAATTACAAAAACCTTATTCTTATTTTAAAATCACTTGCCGCCTACAGTCATCTCGGCCACTTTTATTGTGGGTCCCGATATTGAATCCTTCAACTGAAGGTCATTGCCGATCATCTCAATATTATTAAGAAGCCGGGCAAGATTTCCTGAAATAGTTATTTCAGAAACGGGGTACGTCAATTCGCCTTTCTCAATCCAGATTCCAAAAGCTCCCCGTGATATATCTCCGGTCGTCGGAACCAGGCCAAATCCAATTGTGCCTGTTAAATACAATCCCTTATCTACAGATTTGATTATCTGTTCCGGCGCTGAAGAACCTGCTGAAAGGTACAGATTATTCGGGCCGCTGCTGTTTCCGGTCGATTTCATACCCAGCTTTCTGGCTGAATATGTATCCAGCAGATAATTCTTTAAAATTCCTTTTTCCATAACCACAGTTTTACGAAGAGGAACGCCTTCACCATCGAATGGTTCTGTGCCTGGCCCGCCGGCTCTTAATCCGTCGTCTATTATCGTAACTGCCTCGTTGCCGATTTTTTCTCCTATTTTCCCGGCAAGAAATGACTGCTTCAGGTAAATGCTGCTGCCATCGACACAATTCGAAAAGAAATTCAGCAATTCGGCCGTCATGGGCGGTTCAAAAACAACAGGAACATTCTGCGTCTCGACTTTCCTGCCGCCGATTAACCGTGTAACTCTATGAACGGCTTTCCTGGCAATTGTCTCTGCAGATTCAAGATTCTCAAGGTTAACGGACGAATCGTACCAGCCTTCATCAAATAAATTAGTCCCATCACCGGCCTGAAGATATACTCCGCAGGAACAGTTCGTTCTTTTAAACGTGCCGCTGAATCCGTTCGAGTTGGATAAATACCTTTCACCGACATATGTGCTGAATGAAGAACCAAATGTTTTCTTTATGCGTTTATCGGCAAGACAAATCGCTTCAGTTTCTTTTGCTGCAGTAATTTTCTTTTCGGGAGCCATATCCAATATAGCCGGGTCGTATATCTTCAACGCAGCTATATCAACTTCAAGAGGTTCTTTTTCCGGCAAACCTGCAAATGGATCGGTACTTGAAAGTTTAGCCCGGTCGATTGCATTTTTTACCAGTTTATGTAATGTTTCTTCCGAAAAGTCGGATGAACTTGCCCTTGCGACTTTTCCTTCAACAAAGATCCGAAGTCCTAAACTTTTTGACACAGCTTCAGAAAGTTTTTCAATCTCGCCCTGAAGAATATCTACTTTAAAAGTAGTTCCCTGGCTTACCGATACTTCAACCTGACTCGCGCCGTTTTTCAGGCCGTATTTAACCAGATCTCCCGTTAATTCTAAAAGATTTTGCTCTTTCATTTTCTTCCTCCTACCGTCATCTTTCGGAGTTTCAGCGTCGGTGTACCGGCGGTTACAGCTGCCGATTGTCCGTCTTTTCCGCATGTACCGAGGAAAAAAGCGGTATCATTTGCTATCATTTCAACTTCATTCAGTATATCCACGTTTGTTCCAATGAGTGTGGCATTTTTTACCGGACGGGTAATTTTACCGTCTTCAATCAGGTATCCCATATTTACAGAGAAAGTAAATTTTCCTGAATCACTGACCTGTCCCCCCTGGTACGTCTCAGCATAAAATCCTTTTTCCACCGATTTTATTATATCTTCAACGGAGGCATCACCGGGAGCAAGCACTGTGTTGGCCATTCGAGGAATTGGATTATGCCTGTATGTCTGACGGCGGCCATGTCCGTCTGTATCCATGTTCATAAGCTTTGCAGAAAGGCGGTCCTGCAGATATCCGACTAGTTTCCCCTTCTCGATCAGTATTTTCTTTCCCGGTATCGTTCCTTCATCATCCACATTATAACTGCCGCGGTAATACGGAATTGTCGGATCGTCATAAATAGTAACAATCGGATTAGCTACCTGAGTGCCCAATTTATCCCACATAATAGATGTTTTCTTGCGGTTGCCGTCTGCTTCAAGCGGATGGCCGACTGCTTCGTGAATCATAACACCTGATTGCCGGCTTCCAAGTACAACCGGTTGTTCGCCGGCCACAGGATCTACAGCTGATAATAACAATACTGCTTCTTCTGCAGCTTTCTTGCCAGTTTCTTCAGGTTTTTCCACATTACTAAAAAAATTCAGCCCAACACGCCCGCCTGCCGATTTATATCCTGTATTTGAAATGCCGTTTTCCTCCGCCGTAGCAAAGACAACTATTCTCGTCTGCGGACGGGCATCTGCGATAATTAATCCTTCACTATTTGCTATCGTAATATATTGAAGTTCATCGACAAGTGCTGATTGTACCTTTACTATTCTTTTATCATAAGTCAGTGCTGCGTTATAGGCTCTCTTAACAAGCTCAACCTTTGCATCAAGTTTAACACCGCTCATAGGCAAATCGAGATCATAGACTTTAAGTCCTGAGGACTTATTTTCAAGGTTCGCAACCGATAATTTCGAATTTCCCGACGCTATTGCCGCTGCTGTCAACGCAGTCTGCTTCATTTTTTCAAAAGATAGGTCGTCTGTATATCCATAACCTGTCTGTGCCCCTTTAAGGACGCGAATACCGACGCCGAGGGATATATTTTCAGACGAATCTTTGATAATGTCTTCTTCCATTGATACAGAATTCAATACTCTGTATTCAAAAAAAAGTTCGGAAAATTCTCCGCCCTTTGAAAGCGCAATTTCAAGAATCTTTTTCATATCCTCCCGTGTGACTCCGAAGCGGTCTTCGAAGAGAGCAGGCGACGGGGGTGAAATAATTCCTTTGGCCAGCATATCGAACCAGAATCCCGAAGTCATAGTTGCCGCAAGACCAATACCGCTTTTCCTGAGGAATTCTCTGCGTGCACGATCAACCATGTATGCACCTCCTGATAGAATAAATAAATAAATTTAAAACAACAGTTTAATTTCATGCGATTTATCGTTCGAATATAATAACTATACTTATTAATCATCACACTAACAATATCTTGTAGTGGGCTATTTTAAGATTCCCGATAGAAGCATTCGGGAATGACTCATTCCTTTTTTGTCATTCCCGCGGATTTTAAGCGGGAATCTTAAATTGGATAATATTGAATTTGAAAGTAGCCTACTAGTCAATATCTTATAGATTTGGAATATCTGCAATTATTTTGAGCTTAAAACCAATCAATAGGAATATACTCGAAATTCTCTATATTTTTTAGCCAATTTTTATAATTTTGCTTCTTCCTGCCTTACCGGGTAAATTACAAAACCGGTATTCTTTTTATGCTAAAGGCTTTTATATAAAGCTGCTGCTTACAAAAAAAAAGAACGTCAGATCGGCTGATCGCCGATCTGACGTAAATACAAATGAACAATTAAATTATATATTCGAATGAACGGTTTTCTTTTCAAAAGCGTGAGAAATATAGATGGATAATTCAAATAATCCGAACAATACACCGGTAAATACCAGATCTCCGGCTATTGTATTGCGGAAGAACGGTACTGCCAGAGTATAGCATTCGATCAAGCCGTACCAGGTCTTCGGGTATACCCATCCGCCGCCTGTAAGCCATACACCAAAGTTTGTAATAATAAAAAAGAGAACTGAGCTCACAAGCGCCGTTCCTAGAACAGGAAAAATCCTCTTATGCGATTTCAACCAGATACCCATCAAGCCAATGGCTACGAAACTGCCGTAGACAAAGAAAATTGTATTATGGAATCCGATAATAAAATCACTTATTAACAAAGCAGCGAACGGAATAATGAGTGCAAAACGTTTTTCGAAATAAACACCGCCGGCAAGTGCCATAGCCGCGATAGGTGTGAAGTTGACCGGATGCGGGAGAATCCGGAATAAAGCTGCAGCCATAATTAGAATTGAACCTATAAGAACATTACGCATAAATCCTCCTAGTGAAATAAACTATATAAAAATACATCATTTTCTTTTTTTAACCAAATCAATATTCAATACCTATTCCGATTTTATAAGCACGCCCATACATAGGGTACCCTTCTACCGCCTGGTAATCAGTATCAAATATATTGCTAACACCGCACCGTAATGTCAGCTTAACAGATTGAAGTTGAATTTCCTTTGAAATGTTCATATCAGTCAATGAATACGCCGGCAATGAACTGCTGTTATCCGCATTAGTATATCTGATGCTTGTGACCGACTGAACGATACTTATCCTGCCGATATAAGTTTCTACCGATATGCCGAAAGATCCGAGTGATTCAGGCACATACGGCAATTGCTTTTCGTATGTAGAATCGGTTATTGAAGCTCTATTCTTCTTAACTGCATCTATTAGAGTAAATCCAAAAAATGCCTGTATTTTTCCGTCAAGAGAACGGTAATCGTACCGAATTTCGATGCCGGAGTTATCGGCTTTGCCGATATTATACGGTTTATAATCTGCTGCATATACGATTTTATCTTTTGTAATGATATCGAAATAAGTTACCTGGAGTTTTTGTACACCCGATCGATCCATATTTCCTATCAACCCGAAGTCAAATGAAGTTGAACGTTCCGGTGTAACGGCGGGATTACTGTACATCGGGTAATACAGATCATTAAAAGTCGGAACGCGGAAATTCTTGCCGTAACTGCTTCTCAAATGAATATTGTATTGCTTATTAATTTGAACATTTATTCCCAGCTTGGGCGAGAATGCATCTTTAACAACATCGGAATAATAATCATAACGGCCCGTAAGGTATAAAGATGCGCGATCAAACCAATCCGAATTATTGGTATATAATATTTCGTTGGATATGTATGCTGATTTCTGTACTCTCGCGGGATTCATAATAAAAGGCATTCCCCAGGAAACGCCGTCCACATCAAGCCGGCTTTCATTGTACTCAATGCCGCCTATTAGCCTGTCCCAGGAAACCGGAGACCATTCGATCTGCGAATTAATCATATATGAATTACTTTTATACAAAAGATCTGTCGGCATGAATTCGACAATTTCTTTATAAACTTCATCATTGTGATTATATATTCCGTTAAGGCTGAAAATGAGATCTGGATTGAGATTTAATCTGGAACCCAACATTACGCGGAACGATTCATCGCTTTGCCGGGCGGGACTTGGATAAGCAATCGAACCCGGTACGCCGCGCTCTATATCCACGTATTGGACCGAAGCATTTAAAGCAAGATCTTCAACAGGCTGATAATCACTGTTCAGAAAAAAATTTGTCCTTTTATAATCCGCATTCTGCCGGTATAATGTAGTATCAGATTGATTTTGCCGATGCCAAACGAATGGGAAATTATCATTGCCTGTTTCTCTTGCTGCACCTCCTATAATTCCAATACCATATGGACGTCCCTGCAATTCAACTGCCGTACGTCTAGCACCGAATGAACCGCCAGTAAACTGAATACCGGCATGTTTGTCATCTAAAGCATAACGCGGAAGTATATTGACTACGCCGCCCAGTGCATTGCCGCCGTATAATGCAGAAGAACCGCCGTATGAGACTTCTATACGCTCAACGGCATCGAGAGGAAGCAGATTCAGATCCATAGAGCCGTATTGCGCGTCATTAACCGGAACACCGTTAAAAAGCAGCAGCACATTTTCAGTTGAAAGGCCGCGAAGCGTTACATTTTTTGTTCCGCCTGCCGCGCCGTAATCTTTAATGCTTACACTATTAATGTTGCGAAGAACATCTGCAACAGTTTTTGCATCAATTTGCCGAATTGATTCGGCTGAAATAATATGAACCGGCGACGGCGTATCCGTGAGCGAAACAGCTGTCTTTGTGGCAGTCACCACAACATCCTCAGCTTTGTAAATTCGCGTAGAATCGATGCCTGCATCGGATGCCATGCTGTAAGACAGCATGAATAGGATGAAAAAGAATATAACTGCGATATGGTGCTTCATTTGTAAATCCTCCTGTAAATGTATGTGAATAAAAAAGCCCCAACCTTCATTAAAGATTGGGGCTTCACATTCATTACAGAAAAATGCGTAAACCACCTTCCCTCGAAGGCCTATGAGGCAGATTACCCTGGCAGGTTTCCTGGCTTTTCCGATCTTCAGCTCGCCTTCCCATCCGCTTTGGCGAACAGTGGCTTTCTTGCTTGAAGATGCAATT
>JAFGLB010000040.1 GCA_016928255.1 Bacteroidota bacterium | reverse complement strand
ATTTTCAGATATTATGAACAGTGTGCTGAACTTTATCGAAAAAGATCTGGAAAAAAACAAAATTACACTTGTAAAAGAAATGGGATTTAAAGGCATGGTAAAACTTGACCAGGATAAGATGGTCCGAGTCTTTTATAATATTGCCAGCAATGCACGCGATGCGATGTCTGAAGGAGGTTCGTTAACAGTAACAGCAGCAGAGCAGGATGGATTTGTTCGAATCAGTTTTAAAGACACGGGTTCGGGAATGCCTGAAGAAGTGAAGAACCGCATATTTGAACCGTTTATGACATACGGGAAGAAACATGGCACGGGACTGGGAATGTCGATTGTAAAAAAGGTAATAGATGATCACGGGGGAAAGATAGAAATTGAAAGTGAAGTGGGAAAGGGAACAACGATCACTATCCATCTTCCTGCAGTAAAATAATCGAGATATTGAGGATCAATATTAAGCCTGTAAAATAATTTGCGTAAATTGATTTTATACTTAGGGAATAATAACAAGTTTTTCATCAAAAGTAAGAGATAAATGCGGAAGAACCAACGTCCGGTTCTATATTTGGATCTCCCTTTTTTTAAAAAAACTCTATAAACCGGGGACAGCATTTTTTAAGGGTATCATTGTTTGGGGAAGTACTCTTTGATATTATTGTTTTTCTAAACGATCGACGCATTGCTTCAACAGCATTCGTTGTATAAATAATTTTTCCGGCTATGCTTCCGGCTTCTCTTTAACCATTTATATAAAATCATGTACACTCCCTAGTTTTATGATTTTTTTTGTAGGAGTTTCAGTTTTCTTGGTAAATCAGGATGAACTCCTCCTTTTTCCAGCACACTCATCTTCATAGTTAAACAACAATTACCTATATTTGACGGTATCTTAAGTTAATAATATTTTCGCATTCAGATCAATTCTTAAAAGGTAAAAAACCTGTATGAATTGGATTTTGTTTATAATAGTTGCCGGTGCTTTGCAGGGAATTTTACTTTCCCTTATTATTTTAAGAAAGCAAGCTAATAGAGAAGCCAATATATGGCTTGCCGCCTTTATTATGAGTTTCGCAATTCTTACTTTTAGCGATGTTCTGGATCGCACGATACAGCTGCATCATAATAGCGCCTTGCTTCATTTATTTGATTGGGGAATACTCCTTCTTGGTCCGTTTCTCCTTATGTATTTAAGAGAAATGACCGGCGATAAATATAAAAAAAAGAACAGCTGGTTTCTTCATTTCCTTCCTGCATTTATTGCTTTCCTGATATACTTTATTTTCTACTCAATGCCTTCAGATATGAAAATAAAGACAGTTATGGACGATCAAATAGAGCAAGCGAACGGAAATCCTGGATTCCTGGCGCTGCTGATTACGCTTCAAATAGCCTGTTACTTTATTTGGGGGTTGGCAGTTCTTTTCAGGTACTCCCGCCATCTGAAGGAGCATTATTCAGCGACTGAAAAGCGTAATCTGACTTGGTTAAAAATATTTGTTGTGATTAATCTATTGATATGGTTCATCTGGCTCTTTGCTTTGTATACTTCGAGCAATATTGCCAGAATACTTAACGATATAGGTTTTTCCATCTCTGTATATTTACTGGGATATGTAGGAATTGGACAAATAGATCTGGGCCATGTGAGAACCGCTCTCTTATACGATGAAAATAGTAGAGCAGAAGAAAAATATCAGAATAATAAAAAAAATAATTACAAAAATGATAGACCAGCTTCGCGATATGAACATTCAGGCTTGACCACAGATAGAGCTGCGGCACTACGACAAAAGCTGGATAGTTATATGATTCAGGATAAGCCGTATCTTGAAGAAGATTTGAACCTGCGCGAACTTGCGGATCGTATTGACGTGCTTCCCCATCACCTCTCTCAACTTCTTAATGAGCACTATAACAAGAATTTTTTTGAATTCATAAATTCATACCGTGTTCAAGAAGTCAAGAAAATGCTGTCTGATCCCAATAAAAAGAATGAGTCAATTCTTTCAATTGCATTCTCATCCGGTTTTAATTCAAAAGCAACCTTCAACTCATTCTTTAAGAAATATACCGGTCAAACCCCCCGTCAATTCAGGACTCTCAACAAGTCCTGACAGAACCAGGCAGAAAAAAAACGTCTGAACCGATAGGGACAGGCGATTCCGGTCTTTTGCCCCGTTATATTATTATCCATAATTAATTTTTTTAAATATATTGAGGAAATGCTATGCAAAATGTATTAAAAATGTGCTTAATAATTATTATTGCCTTAAACATAAATGGTTGTGACTCATCAAGTACACAACCAAACGGACAGCAGAAAACTTCACTTCAGGAGGAATTATGTTCAGCTAGAATCAAATCGGGAGTTCCAGCTATGGCTGCTGCAGTAGTTACTTCAGAACAAATATCAATAGCCGTTGACGGTGTACGCAAGCTTGGAGATACTGCATCCGTAAAACCATCCGACTTTTTTCATATTGGTTCAAATGTAAAAGCATTTACCAGTATGCTGGCAGGAATATTGATCGATGAGGGAAATATTAATTGGAATTCGCTTGTGATTGATAATGTCCCTGTAATAACTTCCTCAATACTGAATATTTATAATAGCGTTACGTTAGAAGACCTCCTGCGTCATCGTTCCGGACTTCCTCCATGCACGGATGAAACGGAGTTAGTCACACTGCCGATATTAACAGGATCTTCAATGGATCAGCGTTTGGGATTCTGTAAATGGGTGTTTGGTCAATCCAATGTTGCTGCACCTGGGGATACGAATGTTTATTCAAATGCCGGGTATATTGCAGCTGCCGTGATGCTTGAACAATCGGCAAATAAATCCTACGAGGAACTTCTTCAACAAAAAATTCTACAACCGCTTGGATTACACATTAAATTCGGCTGGCCGGCTTATAATGATCCTGATCAGCCTTGGGGACATATAATCAATAACTCAGGAGGATTAGAGCCTTTTGATCCAAATGCTCCTGAAAATGATTTCCCGGGCTGGGCATCACCTGCGGGCAATATGAGTATAAGCATAGAAGATTATGCCCGCTTTCTTCAATACATACTGCAGGCAAAAAAAGGCGATGAATTTGTAATATCAAAACAATCCCTGAATAAAATCATGACTTCTGAATCCGGTTATGGTATGGGATGGGTTAGCATATCATGGGGAGGCGAAGATCTATTATGCCATGGCGGAACAGCCCAATCATTTTATGCCTTCACATTGTTGGATTTCGAAAAAGATATGGCAGTAGCGGTATTTACGAATTCATATAGTCCTGATATCGGCGATAAGATGCAAATCGGTGCCGTTTATTTTCACGATATTTCATTGAAATGAACAAAGCCGGTGAGTTTATGAGTCTATACATATTTGAGTGAGACAAATCCTGATCAGCTGCCACTGGTTTGGATTTGTTGTTAAAAAAAATATCTAGAACCTATTTCATAAATGAAATAATGACTTGCGGTACAAGGTTGCCAGAGATACAAACGAAGAAATGTAATGGGCCACCTTCCTCAGCGGTATCGCTCAGATTATAAACGCATTATCAAGTCTGCTCACGCCATGAACAGTTATGCCGCCGCCACGTGTGCCCTTAAGAGTGTCGTTGGACAGCTTGAGAGAATCGATGAAAGTGCGGCTTGGAGCCTGGAAGAAGGTTTAGAAGTAACTCTGACGCTGTATCACCTGGGAATTCCTGATGTTATGTGGAAGAGTTTTTCGAGCACGAATCTGATTGAATCCGCGTTTTCACATGGTGCAAGCGTAATGGGCAATGTTAAATGATAGTGCAATAGTAATCATACTCAACTTGCCTTTCGAAGCAAATGTTATAATTAAGGTATATGATATAACGGACAGAGAAGTGGCAGCACTAGTCAATGAAGATAAAACCGCCGGTAGATATTCTGTAAAATTCAACGGTTCCAATCTTTTAAGCGGTGTATATTTCTATTCGATAAAAGCTGGTGATTTTTATATAGTTAGGAGACTATTATTAGTCAAATAGCAGATTTTTAATTATTGATCTTCAAGGGGCTGTCCCAAAAAAGAGGGGCCGCCCCTTTTGATAATTCCTGAATAATTATCGGGCAATCCCGAGCATAACTGATAGTATAATCCAAATAAACCACAAAGCAAAAGCTACTGCAATGCCTGTGATTATCTTCTTATCCGAGAAGACACTAAGGCCGATACCGACCGCAACGGTCTGCCAGATGGAAAAAATATTCAGCGATGCGATCAATAGGTGCCATTTATTCACAGGGTCAAAGCTTCCCAGGAGTGCAAGTCCCGCACCCGGAGTTGCAGTCATTGTACCCAATCCCAGCATCATTAATACTGTTATAATGCCGCCAAGTACTCCTATCCATGAACAAATCCCGTACAATTCAAGATGTTTTTCGTATCCCACGGGCGAATTGAGAATGGTTTTATTTGCGAGCCAGAGAAACAGCGCTCCGGCGAAAAAGAATACTGCAAGGAAAATGACTGCGCTGATAATGCCGAAAGCAATCATAATACCGCCCATCGATTCGGATTGTGTTTCGGCTATCTCGGCCTGTTCCTGCGTAAGTTTTCCATCCTCAACCATTTTTTCCATTGCTTTACTCTGCATATCCCTCATTTCTAATTTCAATGCTTCATTCGTAAAGAGAACGGTAAGTGTGGCTATATTAATTATCAGTAATACAATAAACGGCACAATCCACAGTATATGTGAAGGTGCCGTATTTTTTAAACTCTGGAATACTTCAGAAGGGGTAACGAATATGTCGCTTATTGTGCTTCCCAAAGAGGGTGCAGAGGGTAAAGGTTGTCGATCATCCATAGAATCTCCCGGCTATTGTGAAAAATGACATTTATGAAAGTGAATAGAATGATACAGGATATTTGCAGAAAATCAAGACTCCTGACGCCAAAATGATATAAAATTGGACAAAAGAGGGATAATAATACCGGCTATCGGGACTTTTTCAGGTATGAAGACAATGCGGGACAGCTTTTCCTGTGTATGCATGAAGTGCATCCGGGTTCTTCAACGGGAACGTTTTCCAGACACCGCGGACAGCGGACGACAAATGGATTTGTAATTTCATACCGGCAGCGCGGGCAGATTCTGGCTTCAGATTTCAATTGTTTATCAACTACGAGGCTCATCTTTTTTAATAAATTTAGATCTGTTTGTTATTTGTTTTTTGCTATTTGTAATTTATTATATAAGTATTTGAGACAGTATTCCGCCGATAGCGAATGCGCCGATCCAGGTTGACAACCATATAACTAATGCCTCCTTAATACCGCGTTCTTTGAGCATCACCATAAGCGAAGCAATACATGGAACAAATAATGTAATGGTCACAAGAGCAACGATTACCTGATCCGGAGACAGTGAAAGCTGATATAATCCTGCCGCTCCGAAATCACGCCTTACCAATCCCATTATAAAAGCAGTTGCAGCTTCACCGGGTAATTGAAGCCATCCGCTGACGATGGGTGCCAATAAATTTTGCCATATAACCAGAATTCCTGTTACCTGCAGGATTCCTACCGCAAGTGCGCCGATAAAAAACCATGGAGCGGCTTCTTTCATAAATGCATATGAACGGAATGCTGTTTTCCGGATGATGTTGTCGAACCGCGGCATGCGCATAGGGGGTAGATCCAGCAGTAACGGACTTGATTCTCCGGGGAGCATGCGGTGCAGAATTGTACCAATTGCTACAAGTACGGTTAGAATTGTGATGCTGTAAATAAGCATTGCGCCGAATCCCGCTCCCGCCAATAATGCGGCAACAACGGCAATTTGAGCCGAGCATGGAATTGCAAATTGGAGAATTGTTGTAGCAATGGTTCTTTCACGTTCGCTTCCAAGAACTCTTGTTGTAACAGTTGCCATTGTTACGCATCCGAAGCCGAGTATTAACGGAATTACAGCGCTCCCGTTTAGGCCGATGGAATTAAGTCCCCGGTCGATAAGAGTTGCGAGTCTGGGAAGGTATCCGCTGTCTTCCATCAATGACAGTACCAAATAGAATGCAACCACAAGCGGCAGGAGGAGAAGGCACAGGTAAGTGATTGTCATAGAAAGAACGCCGAATTCTCCCACCAGCAGGGCTCCCAGCAAGGAATCGAAAGGAATAATCGAGCTTATAACACTGCGTATCCATGGCTCCCAAATTTCGTTCCCAATATATTTTTCGGTATAGTTGACAAAATCGGTTGCAACAAGTCTGCCGATAAACAGGAAAACCAAATATAGGATTGCCGCAAGCATGGGGATGCCTGTCCATACATTTATTGCCAAGCGGCCTATCAGTGTGGATAACCGGATTCTTGTTTTCTTTTCCTGGAAGACTGAATCGACAATAATGTTAACGCGGTTCCGCCTTCCGATGTATAGGTTTTCGCGTTCGCTGACGGCCGGAACGCCATGCTTTTTTGCCAGCAGTTCATCCCCTTCAAGAATAAGGAGTGCTTCGGCCTGCGACCCGACTTCGGCGAGCATAGTATGCAGTCTGCT
>JAFGLB010000004.1 GCA_016928255.1 Bacteroidota bacterium | reverse complement strand
GGGTTCGAACCTACGACCTCCGCCTTGTAAGGGCGGCGCTCTGAACCAGCTGAGCTAAGCGTCCGGTAAAACAATCAAATTTCGCTTATTTGTTATGTCCCTTCAATTACTTTTTCCATTTTAATGTAACCACTTTTAGTACCTCGTATCCCATTCAGCAAATAATCTAATAATTAAGATACAATAAAGTTGATGAATTTTCAACCAGCAAGCACCAAAACATTACGAGAAAGAGGTTTGATTTACTATTGGTCACAGTGCCCATTTTTTCATCTCATCATTTCCTAAGGAAATCCTGATGATGAAAAAGTCGTTTTATCATATTATCATTTCATCATAAATTTTGTCATTGATAAAATGATAAATTCCCATTTTATCATCTCATCACTATCTATAGGTGATTGACAAGATGAAAAAATGATTATTCGATTCTGCCCAAAAAGTCTGCTGGATCGGAAAGATTCAAAAAACGTCCCCGTAGCAGCATTTGAACTAAAGGAATGCCTAATTTCTTGCTTCTTTTCCTAAAACTCATTACACTTTACCTCAGTGGTTCCCGTACCTTCTATTCTGGGGATTCGCTCTATTACCCGCAAAGGGGACTGCAAAAAGATTTACTAGACTCATTACTCGACACAAAGGATTGGGAGCATATGCAATCGAATAGAATATTCGATTTCCATTCTTGCGATGAAAATTAAATTTTTTGATAATAGTTTTTGGATTCAAAATTATGATAAATACAATAGCAAAACAATGGCAAAGAGCAGATGATGAAGTACGAAGAAAGCTACCGTCGGGAGTAAAACTCATACGAACGTTACGGGGGCATACAAAGAGAATTGGGCGTTTAGCGTGGTCCCCTGACGGGCATATTTTGGCATCACCATCTAAGGATAAGACAATCAGATTGTGGGATTTTGAGACGGGAGAGTGTTTACACACGTTGAAAGGACATAAGGGCAATGTTTCTAGTGTTGCTTTTGAACCGGCAGGCGGCATATTGGCAAGCGGAAGTTCAGATAGAACTATCAAGCTATGGGAAACAGGTAGCGGTAAGTTTCTACGTTCGCTGACTGGTCACGAAAATATGGTTAGTTGCGTCGCTTTTGATCCGCAGCGGGGCACACTTACAAGTGGGAGTGGAGATTCAATGATTATGTTCTGGGAAAAAAAAATTGGTCAATTGCATAGCACTATTGGAAAACATCAAGGATGGGTTTTAGCCATTGCTTTTGACTCGCAGGCACGCCTATTGGCAAGTGCAGGCGAGGATCGAAGAATCTATTTATGGGATGTAGAAAATGATAGAGGACTCTTTTGTCTTGAACAACATAAAGCAGAAGTTTTATCTGTTAGCTTCTCTCCGTCAGGAAAAATATTGGCAAGTGGGAGTTACGACAAAACCATCAATTTGTGGGAAAGTAACACTGGTCGATTACTCCAAACTCTCGAAGGTCATACTGACCATGTTGTTTCAGTTGGTTTTTTGTATGATGGAAAACTTTTAGCTTCAAAGAGTCATGATGGCACTATACGTCTTTGGGATTCTAATACTGGTATTTGTTTGGCTGTGGTCTTAGAAAAATGCACAAAATTTTGGGAACCCAACCTTGCCTTTCATCCTTACCTGCCACTTCTTGCTACGGTCGGTTCAGACACCAGTATGATTAAGGGAGAGCGTGACTGCATCATCCACATTTGGGAACTGGACCCTACTGTTCTACTCAGTAAGGTGGTAGAATCAAACGCTCACTATGTAAACGCAAAAATTGTGTTAGTGGGTGACACTGGAGTTGGTAAATCTGGGCTCAGCCTAGTATTGAACCATATGCCCTTTGAAGCCACGGATTCCACACCAGGGAGGCGTGTCTGGACATTTGATTCGAATGAGGTGACTATCTCAAACAACGTCACACAAACACGCGAAACATTGTTATGGGATTTGGCTGGCCAACCGGGTTATCGTGTTATCCATCAGTTACATCTAAATGAGGTGGCGGTCGCACTTGTAGTATTCGATGGACGCAGTGAAACTGATCCCCTAGCTGGCGTTCGGCATTGGGAGCGCGCCCTGCGCCTCGCACAACAACGTCAAGGAATTTCTGGAGTACCTATGAAGAAATTCCTTGTGTCTGCGCGAAATGATCGTGGTGGTGTGTCCATCGGTGAGGAAAGACTACAGGCAATCCTGAAGGAATTCGGCTTCGAAAGTTATTTTAAAACTAGCGCCAAAGAAGGTTGGCAAATCAGTGAATTGCGAGTGGCTATCGAGAAAGCGATCGTATGGGAGAAGCTGCCAGAGGTTTCGTCTTCACAATTGTTCGCTGACATCAAGTCATTTCTATTAGAAGTTAAGAAGACGGGTCGACTTCTTGCGCCAAGAAGTCAACTATACAGCGAGTTTACGCAACAGAATCCTGAAACGGTGGCAAGCGTTGCTAACCTCCGAGATCAGTTCGATACTTGCATCGGTCGTTTAGAGAATCGTGATCTAATTCGTCAGTTAACATTCGGCGGATATGTTCTTCTGCAACCAGAATTGCTTGATGCATATGCTAGCGCAATGGTCAACACGGCCAAGGAGGAACCTGACGGACTCGGTTCATTGGCAGAAGAAATCGCCCTAGCCGGTAAGTTCTTCGTTCCAGAGGATCAGAAAATTCAGGATACTAGTCAGGAGCAATTACTGTTACATGCGACTGTTGAGGAACTCGTCCGTCACGATTTGGCCCTACGTGAAAACGCAGATGATGGGCGGTACTTAGTTTTCCCATCGCAATTCAATCGTGACTATGAGGATACACCTGAACCAAAAGGCAAGGCTATTGCAATCACTTTCGAGGGCCCAGTTCAAAGTCTATACTCGACGTTAGCTGTACGACTGGGTCACAGTGGATTGTTCACAACGGGTCGGTTGGAGATGTGGCGCAACGCTGCAGTGTTCACTGCCAAAGCTGGCGGCAAATGTGGACTATTCCTTCAAGAGTTTGCAGAAGGGCGTGGTCGGCTAATTCTTTTCTTCTGTAAACAGGCTAGCACTGAAACCAAGTTTCACTTTGAGGAATTCGTTTTAACTCACGCCAATCGCCGTGCTTTGAATGGTTCAGTAGAACTAGTCCGCTTCTTTGTGTGTCCAGATTGTGGTGACCCAGTACCTGATAACTATGTAAAGCGACTTAGAGAAAAAGGAACGACTGAATTCAACTGTCCCTGCGGAAAAATTGTTTCATTAATCGAACCGAAGGAACGAATTCACTTTAAATCAAAAGTCGAAGTGATGGATAAATCCGCCGATAGGCAACGTGACTTCGATGCTTTCGTTGTGTCTGCCAAAGGTGAAACAAACACTAAGAATTTCCAGGAATGGGCCGGAGGTGAACGGGTCACGCTCGCAATTGTCTTTACTGATGTTGTTGGTTCAACAGCTTTAGGAGAAGAGATCAGGGATGAAGCGATGAACGAAGTACGACGATTACATTTCACTCAAAGCCGGAAGCTTATTGAACAGTTCAAGGGTCGAGAAATAAAAACAATTGGCGACAGTTTTATGGCGGCGTTCAAATGTGTCGGTGATGCACTAGATTATGCGTTAGCATTTCAGAAGAATACTGGTCATCAAAGAATTAAGATTCGTGCAAGTATTCATATAGGATCGATGCAGGTGGAACAAGGAGACGTTTTTGGTGGTACCGTCAATTTGGCTTCTCGTATAATCGGGGCAATAAAGGATGCGGAAATATGGCTGAGTGAACAAGCCAAGGTGGATATAGATCGTCTGGGTGCTAACCGATACCAATATCTGAGATGGAAACAACATGATAAAGTTGCCTTAAAAGGTTTTCCAAATATATTTACTCTTTGGTCGTTGCATTGAGAATATTTATTTGTCTAATATTCTTGAAAACACAATTAATTTTAATTATTCATAACTATTTACTTAAAATTTAAACTATAAAAATGATAAACAGAGAAAAAAAAGAAATCAATACCGTCCACGAGAGAGATCTGGACAATCTTTTACAACGGCTTGGTATAAAAGATAAGTTTGACGCGAATAAATTTAAATGCAAATTCTGCAAAGACATTATCACAAATGATAACATCTACTCTGTATTACCTGAATCTGGAGGAATAAATTTTATTTGCAATAAACCGCCTTGCGTTATAGAAATGACTGAATATCTCACAGAGAAGAATAGGAACAAACGAGGATAATTATGTCTACTATAATCACCTTATATCAATTATTCGGATTTCCTATCGGCGTAGCTATTACAATTGTTGTCGGATTGTATTTTATTAAACATCCAGAAAAACTTGAAAAATGGGGTAGCATTATCGCATCGCTCGTTAGTAAAGTAATAAAAAATGTCGATTATTATGCCACTAAACTTGAAATTCAAAGTTGTGTTAATTCTTACGTAACGTCTTTAGAAGACACTACAACAACACATTTTCCAAGAATTTCCATTCGTTGGACTGCTCGTGGAAAGGACGAAATCGTTTGGGAAGAGGGAAACGCGATAATTGTAATGCACGATCGTAATCACCATAATAAGAACTTAATTCATGCAGCATATCTTTTTACTTCTGAAGCACTGCTAAAGAAATCGGAAAGACATCTCTCCAAAGCACAAAAAACATCTCTTGATATGTTTTCAACAAAATTAATTTTAGGAAAAGAAAACAAAGCTGCTGTAGAACAATTTATGAGAGAATATGTTGTGCCTGCGATTGACAGAAATGATGTAATAAGAGGATTTATTCATCAATACGTGCATATTGAAAGAATGGGAGTATTTTTCCCCATACTTATTCAGGAGTTGACATATCTCGGTAGCAAGGTATTCCTTTCAAAGCCATCCCGTGAAGTAATCGATGAGGTCAAATCGATTGTGAACTTTCTCGAAAATTTTTCTCAACGAGAAGTTGGTGATACAAACACGGTCGATACGTTTGTTGGAAAATATATGCGATGTGCAATTAGAATTGTTGCGTCTAAAACCGTGCGTGAACGAGGTAATATCACTTGGCATAAAGAACGTGTAAATCAGGTTGTAAAAAATAATTTAGAAAATATATATTTAATTGGTAGCTCTGAAAGTAAGAATAGAAGATTTATGGATGATGTAACGAATACATGTCTAGCTGATAATACGGGTTTGCAGAAGGTTCGAGACTACAAATTTAAAGGGCAAATTAAAATTGGTGGAAAAATGCATAACGTTAGCACATATCTTATTCATTTGCATAATCCAAGTGCAGTAAAGTATTTGTATGAGGATAATGATATAAATTTAGAAACAGAATAAAATATTAGACATACAATAACAAAGAAGCAGAAACTGCAAGACTGTTTCAGGATTTAATAATTATTATGCAAAAAAGCGGCAACATCGCCGCTTTCTGATCATCTTGTTCTGGCTATAAACAGACCACTACAAATCGCGCGAATATCTTCTCCCTGAAACGGGATATTCGGCAAACTGTGAACGGTCTCTTCAGCCTCTCGAGTGCCTTGAAGATTTTGTAAGCACTTTCTTTTTTGGTTCGTCTTTTGATAAAACTATTTGCGCAACTTCAATTACCTTATGCGCTAAATCTAAAATACTTTTTATATCAGATTTCATTGACATCGCCCTCCTGTACAAATTATGATGAGTATTTTAACAATGAGTTTTCCAAATGGGCACATAGTTACTCCTTTCAAGTTATTATAAATCCTCTCCATCTTATACCATCAAAAAATATGGAATAAGAATATATGAAAGGAGATACCTATGAGCGAAAAGGAATACGATGAATTATGGCACTACAGCGAGCAATTTACTCGTGATCGATTACAGCGTAGCGAACTTGTAACTATGGCCTGGAAAGAAGGGGAACGACTTGGCAATCGAAGGACGATGGAACTAATGAAATCAGTGATGCATTTCCGATCCAAGGAACTGGAGCTTCGTTCAGCTTTTCCTGCATTTGTGGGACGATGGTAACCAGAAGTGTAACCAGCATTTAAAAGGGAAAGTGGAAAACGAGCTTTTTACCAAGGATTTAATACAAATAAGGGGGAATTATTTTATCTTGTAAGGGCGGCGCTCTGAACCAGCTAAGCCAAGCGTCCAAGTCATTCTACACTGATTGTTGTCCTTAAATTTACGCAAACTTGTTCCCTATTGCAAATATGTTTTTCAAGTGCAGGTTCTAATTATTATAGACCTATTAACTGCCGATTATATTGCCTTTATATTCTGCCTTTCTTACTTTACATAAGTCATACTTTTATAATGTTTATATAAACTAAAAAGATTTTAAAGGAAACTGATATGAATCAAATTCACAATGACGATTCCGAATTATCGGCTAAAATGGCATTATGCCTTGCCGCAATGACGCTTGCAGGAATTGACGGAGAGTTTAAGGAAGAAGAATTGGAAAAACTGCGCAGTTTTGTCAGTTCGGATGAAGCTTCCTTTCTTAGAGCATTCAGTTTTTATAATGAACATTCGCTTGACGTATGTATGAAGGTTGTTACCGCAAGATTGAATACAGAACAAAGACAAATTACATATCGCGTATTATACGATCTTGCTCATTTGGACAAAGAGCTGGCAAAAAGCGAGGAAGATTTACTGAAGCAGTATGCGGCTGCATTTGAACTTGATAAAAATTTCCTTTCCTGGGTAAAAGTCAATAAGGATAAAAGAATGTCCGATTTATTTTAACTAATTATTTTCCAACGGCAGACGATGGCAATAGAATACCTCCTTCTTATCGGATCACTTCTTATTCTGATCAGCATCGCTTTTGTGAAGCTTTCTGATAATATGGGTGTACCCACATTGCTGCTGTTTCTCTGCATAGGAATGCTTGCGGGTTCTGAAGGGCCCGGCGGCATCTACTTTAACGACCCGCACCTTGCTCAATCTATCGGCATAATAACTCTGGTCTTTATTTTGTTCTCCGGCGGCCTTAGTACACATTGGCAGGAAGTCAAGCCTGTTTTCTGGGAATCTGTAAGTCTGGCTACCTTCGGCGTATTTGTAACAGGTGTGGCCGTCGGTATTTTTATTTCAATTGCGTTCAATATTTCCCTGCTGACCGGCTTATTGATTGGATCAATCGTTTCATCTACGGATGCTGCTGCAGTGTTTTCAGTTCTTCGCTCCAAGCAGGTAAGTCTGCGCGGACAGTTGAAGCCGCTGCTTGAATTGGAGTCAGGCAGCAATGATCCTATGGCTGTTTTTCTAACAATCGGGATAATACATATCATTACAATTCCACAAACAACTATTGGCTCTGTAATCTTGCTTTTTTTCGTTCAGATGTCACTCGGCGCAATTATGGGTATAGGTCTCGGAAAAACTCTGGTATTCGTGATTAACCGTCTTAAACTCACATATGAGGGTATCTATTCAGTCTTTGCTCTGGCATTCGCTGCCTTAATCTACGGTGCTACTGCCGCCTTAGGAGGAAGCGGATTCCTTGCAGTTTATGTTGCCGGACTAATTATCGGCAACGATGAATTTATTCAGAAAAGAAGTCTTCTCCGCTTTTTTGACGGTCTGGCATGGTTAAGCCAGATAGCAATGTTTCTTACTCTGGGTCTTCTCGTATTTCCATCCCACGTGCTTTCAATTCTCGGCATCGGGCTGCTGACATCTGTTATTCTTATGTTCTTTGCACGCCCTTTAAGTGTTTTTTTTCTTCTTGCTCTTTCAAAATTCAATTGGAGAGAAAGAACGTTTATTTCATGGGTCGGATTACGCGGGGCAGTTCCTATTGTTCTCGCCACGTTCCCGCTCCTTGCGGGCCTGCCGGAAGCTGAGTTCATATTCAATGTGGTTTTCTTCATCGTTCTTACATCCGCATTATTTCAAGGCTGGTCGATTCCTGCTGTTGCACGGCTGCTGCATGTCGATGCACCTTATGAAATCAAACGTCAATATCCTATTGAATCCGTTCCTGTAAAAGGTGTCGATACCGAACTCATAGATCTGATCATTCCCTACAATTCCGCAATTGCAGACAAGCCTATTGTCGAGCTGGATATGCCGGAAGACAGTCTGATAGTGCTCATTAGCCGGGGAGATAATTTTATTGTGCCCAGCGGCGGAACTGTCCTGCAGGAAGGCGACTCTGTTCTCGTTCTTGTAAATAAAAACAACCTGCCTATTGTTCGGAAAATATTCGAGAAGCAGCAGGAACTTGCCGAACGCGGAGACGTTTCAAACTGAATTCTACCTCCATTAAAAGGAATTTGCATTAAGTGGAAGTCCAATTAAAACATTTATTTATTGATCTCTCTTATCCAGTTGATAAGAATATTACCGTATATCCCGGTGATCAACCTCCGCAGCTTGAAAAAACAAAGGATTATTTTGCTGACGGCTTCAGCAATTACAGAATATCATGCGGTATGCATACAGGTACGCATATCGACGGTCCGATGCATTTGACAGAGTCTGACAGGTTTATAGCGGACTTTCCCCCGGCATGTTTTATCGGTACAGGCTGCCTGTTGAACGCGGCAGGCGCGAAGAACATTTTTATGAAGCCGGAGTTTGCTTCCAAAATAACACCAGAGAGTATAGTTCTTATTTATACGGGTTTTGGAAAAAAATTCGGCAGCCGGGAATATTATAATGATCATCCGGTTATAAGCAAGGAACTGGCTTGTTTTTTTATTCAACTCCGGATCAAAATGATATGTCTCGATTTTCCATCGCCGGATAAACCTCCGTACGAAATTCATAAACTGTTCTTGAATAACTCTATTTTAATCGGGGAAAATCTGGCAAATATGGATAAACTTTTGGAATTTCGGAAATTCGAAGTAATCGCGCTTCCGCTTTCTCTTCATGCAGACAGTTCGCCTGCAAGAATTATAGCGAGAATAATTGAATAGACCTTCAAACACTTCTCATACTTCATGGAAGTGCGTTAATAAGATCCCACTGCTGTTCGGTAAAATCCTTTAACGTTCTAAGTTTACAGTCCGCAATATCGAATCGTTTTTGATTCCATTGCTCAGCCATCGGAACGACCAGAGTTTTCATACTCGCTGCTTTTGCTGCGATTAGCCCGTTGAATGAATCCTCGATAACCAAACAATTCCGGGGAGAAACACTCATTCGCCCGGCTGTCGTTATAAATACGGCGGGATGCGGTTTGCCGTATTCTTCGTATTCAGCCGAATGGACAACATCAAACGTCTTTTCCATGGAAAATTTCTTCAGCACCGTATTAATTAACTGCATTGATGATGACGAAGCAAGTGCCTTTGGGATGCGGAGCTTATCCAGCATTTCCAGCACATCCATAACACCATCCAGAAGAACCGCGCGCTGCAGGACCTTTTGCTCCACGCTGGAAAAAATTTCATCGGATATCTGTTCCTGCGATTTGTTTTCCCATGGATTCTGCTGATAGCGGTAGGATACAACATCTTTTACAGGCAAACCGGTTGTCTCGATACATTGTTCGCGGGTCAATTTAATCCCTACCGATGCAAATACCTCAATCTCAGCTTCCTGCCAAAACGGTTCTGAGTCGAGCAATACACCATCCATATCAAAAATTACCACCTTAATCATGATTTCCTCTGTTTTAATCTAACAGAGAATGTTCTGAATGGCAAATATTTGCCTAATCATCAAGCAGGATTTCCTGGTTTCACCGATTCTTATCCTATTTTTTAAAATAATTTCATGCAAAAAATTTTTGTAAATATGGCAATTCTTGATTATCTTTAATAATAAGCAAGTAATTGAATGACCGGTGTAAGGTTCCTTTTTAGGGACAAAGGAGAATATAAGAATGCCACGACATAAATCAGCTATAAAACGGACTCGTCAAAACGCACGGCGTGCCGAACGCAATAAGGCACAGGTATCGAAACTGAAAACAGTGATAAAAAAGGTACGTTCCTCCAAAACAAAGGAAGAAGGGCTTGTCTCGCTGAAAACGGCAGTCAAGTATATTGATCAACTCGGCACTAAGGGAATAATTCACAAAAATACCGCTTCTAACCAGAAATCGCGATTGACAAAATTTGTAAATAAACTGAAATAACAGAATAGTGCCTAACAAAAAAAGCCCAATCCTGCAGGTTTGGGCTTTTTTTGCATAGCAGCAATCAAATATTTATTTTTTTCCCTGAGTCTTCAATTTTTCAAGTTCCTCTATCCGTTTTTCAAATCTTTCTCTTTCACCCGGCTTATTGCGTGCGAGTGCCTTATATGCTTTTATTGCATCGTCAAACCAGCCTTGTTTAGCATAAATTTCTGCAAGTGTCGGTGTAACAAATCCCATGCTCACGGGTAAATCCTGTTCCGAAGCCGGCGGTGTTTCTTTCTGTGCTATATCGATTACAGGAGTTATTTTTCCTGCTCCTTTAAGCCTATTCGCAATTTCTTCAATATTGTTTTGTATTGAGTCTGACAGCGGAAGCTCGGCAGGCGGAATTTCCGGCAGAGTAATTGTCGTATCAGACGGCCTTTCCTCACTTAGATTCAAATCCACAGTCTTTTCTTCTGTTTCAGCAGAAACTTGGGGCAGAAGCATCGATAAATCTATCGACTGCTCTTCTGCCGCCGCAGGCTCTTCAACTTTATCCTGTATCTCTGCAGATATTTGCGGCAGATCAATCGTATTATATATTAACGATTCTTCTTTTGGAGGAGGCTGAATTATCGTTTCCGGTATTTCAAGAGAAATCCTCGGCGTGATAACGTCACTATCGGTTAACAATGTTTCCGGTATAACCGTTTCCTCAGGTTTTTGCTCCTCAGCAACAGCGGCCGGGAATTCCACGGCAACCTCATCCGGCGGGGTTACGGCTGTGTTGTTGAGATAATCTTCCAGTAGAATTGTGTTTTCATCTTTAAGTTCTGCTCTTCGCCGCGCCGCATATGAGATAAAGGATTCTTCCTCCGAAGCAGCTTGTGCTATTCCTTCTTCTCCTGCAGCTGCAAAAGGAATTTCATATTCACCTGACGGTTCCGGAACAGATCTTGGAATCTCTTCGAATGCCGTAGCTTGTGTTTCTGTTTGTACAGGCGGTTCTTCTGTCGGCACACCGAATTCACTTATCGCCGGCGGTTCCATAACTTCGGGCGTCTCTGCCGGAGGTGCGTTAAATCCGAATATATCTTCTGTCGTTTTTTCCGTCGGTGTTTGAGTTATCGCCTCGAAGAAAGAGGTTTCGCTTGCAGGAGCCGGCGCCGGCGGTAATTCTATTTTCTGCTGCTCGGGCAGTTCAAATCTTGTAAAGCTGAATTCCTGTTCAGGATACACCTGCGGCGGAGGGATAATTTTGTTTTCTTCTAAAGGAGGTTCTTCATATTTTGGCGGTGAAATTATCTTTGTTTGTACTTCAAACGGTCTTGCGGCAATAGTCTCTTCTTCGCCCGGCTGTACCTGTTCAAGAAGGGCGCTCACCATTTCATTTCTCGGCAAGAACTCAAGTACAAACTCAAATTCACGCCTTGCCTCAGCCGTCATATGCAAGGCAGCCAACGCTTTTCCCTTGACGAGATGTCCTGTTGTATAAAACGGAAAATTGGCCAGACCTGCATCGCAGACGCGCAATGCATCTTCTGCCCGGTTTTGTTCAAGGTAAAGACTGGCTAATTGAGCAAACATTGGCGATTTAGCATCTGCACCAACTTTTTTTTCCAGCGTAAAAATTTGTTCAGCTATTTCGGCCATTATTCCAGTTAATGAGTTTTACGTGCTCCAAATGCATGCCTTATGGAAAGCCACGAGACGCATGCAAATCCGGTAAAATACAGCAGCTGAAACGGCACAGCCGCTATTTCCAGGTAGTATAATGATGAAATCACACCGAAGAAGCAATAGACAGCAAGAAAAATTTCGATCATAACTACCAGTCCAATTTTTTTCTTCTTGCTAATATACACATTTTTTTTCCATGTATCTTCTTTTCCGTTAATGGCAAATTTCGGCGTTCGGACAAACTCGCTTTTACGCTTGAAAATACCTTCAAAAACTGCGCGGGAATTATTTACTGCAAATCCCATACTGCCGGCCATGAAAAGCGGAAAGAGCATTATACGCCGGCGCCAGTCGGGATAGACTGATTTCTGCGATATCAGGTAGAATAAAAATGAACCGATAAAAGCTATTATGAAAACCGACATCATGGCAAAATACGCTTCGTGCCCGCCCTGTTGTTTGATAAATATCAGCGGAACATTAAGTATGCCTGCTAAAATGATAAATGGGAACACAATATTATTTGTCAGATGAAAAGTCGAATGGATTTTTATTCTTAAAGGTATATTTGACTTCCATACTTCCGGGATCATTTTACGCGCAGTCTCTATTGCACCCTTTGTCCACCTGAACTGCTGAGATTTTAATGCATTGACCTCGGCCGGTAATTCCGCCGGAGATGTAACATGCGTAAGATATTTGAATTTCCAGCCCCGCAGCTGCGCTCTGTAACTTAAGTCTAAATCCTCTGTCAATGTATCGGATTGCCAGTTGCCTGCATCGATAATAGTTGTTTTGCGCCACACGCCGCCTGTACCGTTAAATTGAATAAAGAATCCGGCTTTATTGCGTACATCCTGTTCAATGACAAAATGACCATCTAGTGCAAAAGCCTGTGCACGCGTGAGCATTGAATATTCACGGTTTAAATGTTCCCAGCGTGTCTGCACGACTCCAATTTTTGGATCTGTAAAGAAATGGGGGATAGTTTTTACCAGGAAATCTTTATTCGGAACAAAGTCGGCATCGAAAACCGCGATAAATTCGCCGCGCGCAGTTTCAAGTCCATGTTTCAATGCACCCGCTTTGAATCCCGAACGGTCTTTACGATGAATATGCTTGATGTCGTATCCAATTGCCCTGTAATGCTCAGTGGCTTGCTCGACTAGTTCAAAGGTCTCGTCCGTTGAGTCGTCCAATACCTGGATCTCGAGTTTCTCTTTCGGGTATTCAAGAGCACATACGGCATCTATCAGCCTTTTAACTACATAGAGCTCATTAAACAACGGGAGCTGAACCGTCACTATGGGCGTATCCGTCAATGGCGGCTGAACACGCTCAATATCGCGCTGTTTTAAATAATGGTAGACCATGACAAAACCATGTGCTCCGAATGCACACAGGATTAGCAATGAGAAAAAGTAGAGATACTTGACAACATCCGTAAATATCGCGCTCTCT
>JAFGLB010000039.1 GCA_016928255.1 Bacteroidota bacterium | reverse complement strand
GAGAAATCGCCGTTTTCAAGCAGGTTGGTTTCCCCCGGTTTCTTTCCGGACGAGCCGGGAAGACCGCAGTCCAGCAGTACCGGCAGCATCAGGATGATCAGAAAATAATAGAAACGTCTTGTCTGCATATAACCTCCACAATAGAACTAACGTACGGCAGACAAAAAAATTGCGCTCAGCCTGCGTTAAAAAAGCGGCCCTATGTTATGAATTTTCAGCCCGGATCCTGCGTCCTTTTTGAGCGCTCATCGTATTAAGCTATATGTTAAAGGAAAAAAACAAAGGAGGTGCGGCTGTGTTCAGGATTTTGATAGTCTACTATTCCAGGGGAGGCAATACCCGGAAAATGGCGGAGTTGATAGCCAGAGGCATAAAAAATGAGCGGGTGGAGGCGGAGGTGAGGGATGTAAAGGACGTAAGCGCGGATTACCTTTTGGGCTTTGACGCCGTTGTCGTGGGCTCTCCCACCTATTACGGGAGCATGGCCGCCGACATCAAAAAACTGTTCGATGAATCCGTTGCCTTCCACGGAAAGCTCGACGGGAAAATAGGTGCGGCGTTTTCTTCCAGCAGGCAGATAGGAGGAGGCAATGAAACCACCATCCTGGATATCCTGAACGCCATGCTTATTCACAGCATGGTAGTGCAGAGCGACTGGCAGGGTGACCATTACGGCCCCGTAGCAATAGGTTTTCCCGATGCCGCGGCCCAAGCAAAGTGTGTCCGGGCCGGCGCAAGGCTGTCCCGGCTGGTAAAAAGACTGGCGGGCGGAGCTTAGACCGGCACAGCGGGAGCAGCGGCGCTCAGCCGCGGACCAGGTGTTTTACGGCGAACAAAATGGCTGCAGAGGCAGCTGTTTTTTGGGGATTATGAATAAATATTTTAATTCTTGTGTTATGGATATCTTTCGTTTATAATTCTTATAAATAAAAATATTACAATAAAATAAAGGTGCCTATAATTATGAAAATAACCTGTTCCAGATGCGGTTATGAATTTTCTAAAAAATCGTATGCTGCAGATTACTGTCCGAAGTGCGGATCAAATTTTATTGAAAAAAGTGAAAATCAGCAGGATAAAGAAATAATAAACAATACTATTGAGAATAATAATGATGAACAAAAAACTGAACTGGAATGGATTAAGTTTCGTTGCAAGTATTGCAGAAACACATATTACGAAATATGTTGCAAGGGATCGGCTTATTATTGTTCACCCGACGATCCTCGCGTACAACTTCTGGCTGCAATAGGTTATTTCGATATCGTAAGAAAAAAACCGGACATGGAGAAAGTACGGGAATTATTGAATGCCAATGAGATGAATCCAAAGATTAATCTTGATTTTAAAACCGGCAGTAAACCCAGATCGTTATTATCACTAGCAATTGAAAGCGGAAGTTTGGAATTAGTAAGGGAATTGTATAACGCAGGAATAGATATCAGCACTAATGCCGTTGCTTATGCGGCGCATTGCAATAAATATGATATTCTTGAGTTCCTGGTAAACAAGGGAGCAAATTTGGAAGGGTTTTTTTATAATCAAGAAACCGCTCTTTATTACGCGGCGCATCGTGGTTCGGTTGAAAGTGTCAATCTATTACTTGCGCATAATGCCAATATATCACCGGCGCGTTATGGATATGGTGATCCTCTTATGGCTGCGGTCGAAAACGGTCATGAAGAGATTGTCAAAATACTTCTTGCACACGGAGCAAATCCAAATATAAAGAACGATATGAGCGGCTCGACATTATCCATCGCAAAGAAAAAAGGTTTTTCTTCTATTATCAAAATGTTAATTGAGAATGGGGCGACATTGGAATAAAAAAGGAGATAACGAATGGATATAATTCATGGTGCAAATATCGAGAAATTAAAAGAAGAAAAGAATGTTGATGAATTAATACGAGTATTAAACCACGGCGGGACAAGGGCATTGAAAAGCAGCGCCGCGAAGGCACTCGGGCAATTAAAAGATGAAAAAGCCGTCGAGCCATTAATGGATGCGCTGAAACAACACTATTTGGATCCCGGTGTTCGTTCGCATGCTGCTCAGGCTTTATATGTTTTCGGCGGTGATGAAATCAGGGAATTATTCAGGGTAATTTCAAATGATATTCACGAAAATAATGATATCAAAGACATTTGCAGAAACTATTATAAACTTTTGTCAGCAAAATAATTGCCTTCATTTATTTTTATGCATTGTTTATTATCATCAAATACAAATAAATGGTAGTGATTAATATATCCCGGCGGCCCCTCATCTCTGATAGCAATGTATTTGGATTTAACAGAAAAGCCGTGCGCCTCAAGCAGTTTTTCCAGCGGGAAAATAACATGCCAATAATGGCTTCTAGTGTTGCTGATCATTTCCGTATAGCAGCCGTGCGGAGGATTATTAATGTCTACGAAAGGTTTATTCTCATCGAGAAGTTTTATAATTATTTTAGAACCTTTTTCCTTTATTATTTCCAAAATCGTATCTATGGCTTTAATACCATTTATCCTTATATCGTTATTTCTATGATATAAAGAGTAAAGACTGCAATATAAACAATCCAAAAAATATTCATCGATAATTTGGTTTTTATACTCTTTTAAAGCTTTAACTGCATTCTCATCTCTTGAAAAAACTTTATCGGTAAATTCACGAAAATAATCCATTGTATCCGGCTTTTTAAGGTGTTCATAATTCTTAATATCTTTAAAGAAGCTTGCAAGACCCTCCTTTGACAATTCAATCTTGCGTTTTAAATAACAGTACTCACAAATCTCTTTTTCTTTATAAAAGACAACCTCTTTATTTTTATGATTCAAATTGATTAAAGCTTGCTTGCACTTTTTACACAGAGAAGGACTGCCTTTTAAGAATAACAATTTTTCTGTTATAGCAATTAATAACTCTCGACGAGGTTTTATAGGAGACCAGAAAAGTTCAAATGAACTCAATGATCCAATAACCCAAGAGGGTTTTCCATAATCCAAACTATCCCGGCATAATTTGAATATTATGGATTCTTCTTCACGATCAAAATATTTTAAGTTAAAATTTTTATTTACAATATATTTTGCCAAATTATTTCCGAACGGTTTAAGTATTTTTTTAAATTCCACACGCGTTTTATTAAAAGCATCAAGATAATGAATTGATTTAATTGATTTTAACATTGCCTCTATGACTTGTTTATCATTGATTTCCAGTTTTTTATTTTTTTTATCGATAATCATCAAGCACACCCCATTAATTAAAGAAATCATCATAATAATAAAATATTTGGAAGTCAATAACAGAAACCATTAAAAATTCGATTACTCTTTACCGTCAATTAAAAATTAAAGTTTCCCTATCCATCACATTTTTTCCGTAATCAAGACGTGAACGCTACAATCTTGTTTCTGCCTTTAATCAGCTCAGTGCTCTTGCATTTGGAGCATCTGTTCTTAAGAAAATCGTGAGGGTCTTTGGAAACAAAGCCGCATTTGTTGCATTCGGTTTGCTTTGCCTTGTACAAGGCCGTATCGGCCATCTGCAATAAAAGCTCGGATATCTGGAATTTGATATTTTCTATTTTCTGCCAATCGGTGCGGGCCGGATTATTGATTTCGTATATTTCTTCAAGACCGGCAATCTTCAATGTTTTTTCAATATATGCCGCATTGTCCTTCAATGAAGCCACCCCGAAACTCGAACTTATGGAAATCTCTTTTTCATTGTGTATCAATGCATTATGCCCTATTGATTGTGCCAGTATTTCTGCAACGTTCAAGACCCGGCTCATATCGGTATCCGGCAGTATCAGGACGAATTCGTCCCCGCCGTACCTGCCTATGATATCATAGCTGCGGAGCGAAGATTTCAGTATCTTGCCGATCGCTGCCGGCAGCTTGTCGCCGGCCTGGTGCCCGTATTCATCGTTTATGATTTTAAAATTATCAAGATCGAAGAAAATTACCGCCACATCCCTGTAGGTTCTTATGGCCAGCTCGCGCCTGAGGTTTTCCGTTATCGCTCTTTTGTTTTTAAGTCCCGTCAGCTCATCTATGGTCGCCAGCCGGGATATCTTCAGGTATTCGAAATATTTTTTGATGTTTTCTTCCACCGTGATAATCAATATTTTTTCATCTATGGGCTTCTTCAGGTAGGCATTGGCGCCTTTCTACCTTCTTTCTATAATCAGATCCTCATCCGCGATTGCCGACAAAAAGATGAACGGTATTTTTTTGTACTTGGGATTATCTATCAGCTCATTATGGAATTCATCGCCTTTCATGGCGGGCATGTTATAGTCGCAGATTATCAGGTCGGGCGAATACTCATATACCGCCTCCAGCCCCGACTTTCCGTCCGCCGCCGCGGCGATAAGGTCGGTCGAATTGACATTGGAATAGGCCGTCCAGGGGTCATGACCCAGCTGCACCACCGATGTCATAATACGCGATGAATCGGCGCGGGCCCGGAAACTGAGGGAATAGGCGGTCCCCTTTTGGATCGTAAACCCTGACTGCCCCAGGCCGATGCTCCATTGATGAGGTCCGGGACTTGAAATGTCGATCCTCAGCTCTCCGTTTGCCACGGCCATGTCGGCCGCGCCGCCGTCGTTGGCCCTGAGGGTCCAGGCCGCGGTACCGTCCGAGAAATCGCCGTTTTCAAGCAGGTTGGT
>JAFGLB010000038.1 GCA_016928255.1 Bacteroidota bacterium | reverse complement strand
GCATATTCAACACATTCAGAAAAAGAATCGCCGCCGTTATTGACAGCGATCTGCAAAGATGCCGGACTGCCTATAACAATCAGGTCTTTCAGATTATCTTTGTTAAGATCCGTAATATAAAAATCAGTTATTCGTCCATCGATTGCTACGCGGTTCTTCAGCTGAAAATCGCCGAAATCATTTCCCTCCCATATCTGGAATCCGGACGGATCCGACGTTCTCAATATAAGGTCGAGCGAGTGTTTACGGGCAATCGAAGCGGCGGTAAGATTTATGATTTCTCCCTGCACGGGAAATATGCTCTGGTCAATAAATCTTCCTTTCCCTATGCCGTACAGGACATGAAGCTCGCTTTTCACCCAGTCATATATTACCAGATCTACCAGGTTGTCATTATTCACATGGGCAAAGTCAACAGCACCAACCGCATTATCTTCTGCGATAACTTGGCCTGTAGTAAAGCGTCCTGTTCCGTTTCCTGAAAACGGGAGAATACCGGGAGTATTCTGCGCATAGATCAGTATATCATTGCGTTTATCGTTATTATAGTCGCCGGTTATAAAATAACCGGGTTCAAACGGAACTTTTATTTTGCTGACAATCTTAAGCGTATCATAAAATGGATGAAGTGCGACACTTATTGCACGTTCCTTTTTATTTATCAGCATAAGATCCGGTGAACCGTCATTATTGAAGTCTGCTGCCGACAGATCATCAAATTCTACCGGCGAATGCATATAGCCGTAATTCACTGAAGAGACAACGGAATTGAATACTGCCAGAAGAATATCTTTACGCTGTGCCGACCATGCAGCCAGCACGGGCGCATTCTTATCAGGAGCTGAAAGTGATATACATTTTTCGAATTTTTCCGGCATAGGAAAGCAGCGCACCTCGCAAAATACGGATTCCTGTGTCTGGGCTGAAAGTGTGCAGAGAACAAACAAAGAAACTATCGGCGATAAGCCGAATATCATTATATGGCGCGGTCGCCTGGGGTGCCCGCCGCACCCGGACGTTTTTCTTCGACACGAAAAAATAATCAACCTCATTTTCGATGCAACAATCTCAACCGCCTTCGCCGGGCAGCATCGCGGTAACGCCGTTTTTCGACATTAGTAACCGGTCTGACAGGACGGGCAGTAACAGGTCTGCCTTTTTCGTCGATTGCCACAAATGTAAGATAAGCCGTATTCGTATGCTTTCTCTTACCGGTCAGCAGATCTTCTTTTATAACACGCACACCCACTTCCAGCGATGTGTTGAAAACCCTGTTGACCGAAGCCTGCAGAATTACTACTTCACCCTGTTTTACAGGGTGATGAAAATGCAGCCCGTCCACAGATGCCGTAACGCACAACAGGTTAGTATGCCTAGAAGCGGCAATAGCAGCCGCAATATCCATCCAATGCATCAGCCGGCCGCCAAGCAGATTCCCCATACGATTTGTATCTGTTGGAATAACTAATTCGGTCATTTCAACCCTTGAAGCTTTGACCGGTTTACTGCGCAATTTCGGCATTTTAACTTCCTGACTCCTGCATCTGTTTATTGGCTTCTTTTAGCATCTCGGCCTTTTTTTGTTTTTCCGCTTTTTCTTCCAGAATTCTATTTTCTATCCCCGCATACAGCTTTTCAACATCCGTTCTGTATTCGCCGGAAGTATATTTTGCCAAATATTTCTCAATCGCCTCTTTTGCATCAGAAAATTTTTTTCTTGCCATTAAAGCTTCAATTTTCTTGAATAAAGCCGGCTCGGCATATTCTGTATCATGATACTTGTCCAGAATCAGGTCAAAGTAATATGTTGCAGATTTGTAATATTTCATATGCATATATATCATGCCGCTTTCATAATCTTTTTTTGCCAGTTTGGTATTTAATTCCAGTATCCTTTTCCCGGCTGTAGATGCAAGCGTATCATTGGGATGATATTCCAGAAAAGTCTGGTATTCTTCAATCGCTTTCTTTGAATATTCCTGATCCAGGTAAGATTCAGGTGAAAGATTATAGTAGCATGTTGCCCGGCCGAAACGCGAACGCGAGACAAACGGGCTATAAGGCATATTTCTTATTAAAATATCGTATTCAAAAGCTGCCAGTATGTACTCTTCGCGCATGAATCTGCACTGGGCCATAAAAAATTGAGAGGAATCTGCCACTTTACTCCCCTGGTACTGAAGCGATACTATTTTAAATTCCTCTATAGCTTCCAGGTAATCTTCGTTATTATACAACACAATACCGTTTCTGAACCGTTCTTCAGCGGTCAGCTGTTTGGTCGCATCATCCGTGCCGCATCCGGCCAACAGGATTAAAATAAAAAATAAAGATAGGTACGTTAAATATTTAAGGAGATTTACGTTCATTAGACGATTCGACAAAGTAACCTCGTTCTGTTTTATTAATGGTTATTGTTGATAATTTTTGAATTCTTTCCATCAGCTTTTCTATTTCATCCTGCGCCAGATCTGCTGAAGGCTGAAAACCTGCACGGAATGGTATTAATTCAATAGATGATATTTTCTTCAGATCTTTTCCCATCTCAAATCTAATGAGCACCGCGAACGAACGCTGTGTCCAGTATTTCTGCGGCTGATTGAACACTGTATTGCCAAGCGAATAAAATATCAGGCAGCCGTTGTAAATTTCAATCCCTTGCGGGACATGTGAATGGTGGCCCAATATCACATCCGCGCCAAAATCTGCCAGAAGTTTAATTTCTCTTTCCGTTGATTTGCCTGGCAAATCCCTGTATTCATCGCCGCCATGATAACTAGCAATAATAAAGTCGGCATTGGTCTTCAACAGCTTTATTTCGCGAAATGCTTTCGCAGAATCAAAAACCGAAATCAGGCCGGTTTTGATCCCGCGCGCTATGTTCACTGTCTGTGTATAGGCAACTATGCCTAATTTCACATTGTGTAGCTCTATTATCAGCGGTGCAAATCCGTTTTCCGCCTTATCAACGGTTCCGGAAAAAAAAACACTGTCCTGATTAAGGAATTTTACCGTTTCTCTTACACCTTTTAAACCGTAATCAAAAGCATGATTGTTCGCAGTCGATACTACAGTTATACCGGCACGCCGCAGGCTCGCAGCTGCCGGCGGAGGTGCGCAGAATACCACGTTTGATTTGGGACTTTCCGTCTCACCGTTTTGATCAGTAACCGGGCATTCGAGATTCGCAAATATTATTTCACCCCGCTTCAGCACATCGCTGAATTTCTCAAACGGATAATCTATCCTGCCTTTTAAAATTTCCTGCCCGACCTTCCTTCCGAGATTAACATCACCCAACGCAAGCAGCGATACGGAAACAAGTGAATCCGGGCTTTGCGCGCATAAATGAAATGCGTGCGTGAACAGCATTATGCAAAGAAATGCTGTCAATGCCTGCTTCAACTTCGCACCGTAAACAGTAAAAAAATAATAAGTGCAGCACCGCTTAAGACTATAAGAGGCGTCAATAATTTTTCCGTCCAGCTTTCATCAGCGTCGATCCGGGCAGGCGCGGTTTCAAAAGATGGAAAAACCTGAGCCCTGTCTTTTTTTTCGCGGCTGAAAGTTCCAAGCACCCTGATTTCACGATCCTCTCCGATAATCGTCCGGGCTTCCAGTCCAGTAATTATACTCCGTTCAAAATATTTTTCATCAGCAGAATTTATTTTTATTTCCGAGCCGAGCAGCAGTATATGCAAAACCTGCTCAGGTGCAGAGCCTGTATTCAATACTGTTTTATAGCCATGTTTTTGTAATGTTTCAACAAATGCATTTTCTGCCGGAAGTCTCTGCTCTTCTCCTTCGATCCTAAGAACAATTTTTTCTTTTTTATCGAGTTTTGCCTTGCCGACAACTTCGCCGGCAATGCTTTGAAGCTGAGTCCTGATAACCGATGCAGCGGCCACGCCTACTGAATCACCCGCTCTCATTACCTGCACCATTCCCGTCATCAGCGAAAGCAGCAGTATAAATCGTATTAAATTTAAACAGCGAATCAATTACAGCCTTTCATTAAATTCCGCCCATGGCAATTTTTTCAAGACGTGCAATTCTCTCTTTAACCGGCGGATGAGTGGAAAATAGTTTTGTTATTCCTTCCGCGGATAACGGATTCATAATAAACAAATGCGCTGTCGCCGTGCCTGCATTAGTCATTGGCATTTGTTCCACACCACGTTCGAGTTTTCGCAATGCATTAGCAAGACTCAGCGGCCTCTGACTTATCTGAGCTCCGCCCTCGTCAGCCGCAAATTCACGCGACCGGGACACTGCAAACTGGATAAGCATTGCCGCAATGGGAGCAAACACGATAAGCAGAATCTGTCCGATCGGATTTGCTCCTTCCCGATCCCGGCTGCCGCCGGCGAACATAGAAGCATACATGGCCATTCGCGCTGCAAATGTAATTGTTCCCGCCATAGTAGCTACAAGAGTTGAAATAAGAATATCCCTGTGTTTAACATGCGCCAGTTCATGTGCAATGACACCTTCCAATTCATCTTCTGAAAGGATCCGAAGAATTCCTTCCGTAGCCGCAACAGCGGCATTTTTAGGATTTCGCCCGGTGGCAAATGCATTCGGAGTATCGCCCGGAATTATATACACCTTCGGCATCGGCAGCTGTGCCTGTACTGACAGTCTCCGGACTATACTGAAAAGTTTCGGCGCATTCGCCTCATTTGCTTCCTTTGCATGATAACTCATTAATACAATTTTACTGGAGAACCAATACATCCCGAAATTCATTATCAATGAAATAATAAATGCCATCCACAAACCTTGTTCTCCGCCCAGCCAGTCCCCGATGAACAGTAAAACACCCATCATCAGAGCCATTAATAGAACGGTTTTGATCGAATTCGACATTTAAAAATCTCCTTTGCACAAAATATATGATATATCTAATAAATTTACTAAAAAGTGCACGGAGTATCAATATTACCAAGAGTCAGGACTTAAAATAGAGCGTAAACACAGTATGGGATGCTGATAAAACTCCGTTAATATATTAACGGAATCATTTACGAACAAGTTCCTGGAATTCTCAGGAACAATTGGATAAATCGTTTTTAATACTGCGCTGAATTCAGGGTAAAAATGATGGATTAATATTTTATAGGCCTGCAGTGAAACAGATCAGGACACACTTATCGTATTCGGAAGTTCGTTAACATCGTCAGCCCCGGGCGGGAAGAATAGGGACAACACTTTGCCTGCTTCCTGAATCCCTTTTATTATGCCATGGTAGAAATCATTTTTCAAAAATTGAGAAGACATATCTCCGGCAATCTTTTCCCACACTGATGTTTCCACTTTTGCAAAGATCCCTTTATCTGCGAAGATATAGAACTTCCTTTCTTCCAGCAAAAGAAAAATTAAGACACCGGTCTTCTTGCTGGTTTTATTCATCCCGAGGCTGTAAAACTCCGATTGCGCAATCTCGTCAATATTCAGTTTTCTCTCACTCCACCTGCGTTTCTGCCTGATACTTATCTGAATCTCGCCCGAGGTGTTTTTTTCCGCTTCGCCTATCGCCGATACGATGGCATCAAGTTCTTCCTGAGTAAACATTTTTTTTATTAGGTTTTGCATTTACCAATTCGTTAAGATAAGTCTATCATCTTAATATCTCTGATATATTTTACCGTTTTATCTTCTTTAAGATTGCGGAGTTTGTCCAGCTTTGCCTGCATTCTGGTCACATTATCTTTTATAAGCTTCAAGTATTTCGCCGCTTTTTCCGGTATTTCTTTTTCTTCAATTGATGAAATTATCTTGCTCATTTCTTCCAGCGGTTCATTTATCTGGTCGGATATATCGATAACAATTTCCTGTATAGCTTCGAGGCGTTTTTTCTTGATTTCCAGTTCAAGCAGTTCCTGCTTGATACGCCCTTTTTCAACAATTCTAAGAAGCGATTGCGGGAACACGTGACTGCCCATATCTTTTTTAAGCAGGAAATCCTTGACACCCATGCGCATGACTTCTACTGCAAGATTCACGTCTTCGCTGTTTGAAAGGAACACGTTCGGGATATCGTTATTAAGTTCTTTGAGTTTGCGCGTGAATTCGACATTGCTCATGCCAGGGAGTGTATCCTCGGTAACGATAACATCTATGGAAGGATTCTGCGCGAGATATTCCAGTGCCTTTTCTCCGCTTTGTATCCAGACGACTTCGAATTGAGCGCCTTCGTACTTTGCCAGATAACCGCTTATTAAATCTGCATCATTCTCCAGCTCATTGACATAAAGCACGCGAACCGGTTTAGTATTCATTTTTATTTACTCGATATTTTTTATTCACCAGCTTCCGGAAGCGCCTCCGCCGCCGGACAATCCCCCGCCACCGCTAAATCCACCGCCGAATCCGCCTCCACCTGATCCTCCAAAACCTCCGAAGGATCCTCCGCCGTATCCCCACCCGGAAAAATAATCATGCCCATCCGAGCCGATAACTGACCGCCGCCGCGATGTTAATAAAGGCATTAAAAAAAATAATACAAATAATATAATAAAAAAAATCAACCCTGCCGAAATTGCCGGCTCTTTATCTCCGCCCGGATCAGCCTTGTATTCTCCTTTCACAGCACGGATAATTGCGTTTACACCCGCCCTTATGCCGTCAAAATAATTATCCTCTTTAAACTTCGGCGTAATCTCACTGCGTATAATTCGGGAAGAAATTGCATCCGTCAGGGCACCTTCGAGACCGTATCCCACTTCAATCCTGACCTTACGGTCATCTTTTGCAACCAGCAGCAGCACACCGTTATTCTTTTTTTCCTGGCCGATATTATTCAATAAAAATGTCCTGTTGGCATACTCCTCGATGCTTTCCCCTTCAAGCGATTTAATCATCAGGACAACAACCTGAGTTGAAGTAGTATCCTCGAAAGATTCAAGCTCCCGCTCCATGCTTTGCATCTGCTGATTGCCGAGTGTGCCCGTAAAATCAGTTACACGCCGATCAAGCTTCGGAAAATCGGTCTTTGCATCGGCATACAGTACACTTACCGCAAGCATTAAGAATAATACAGGATACCTAAAGTGTCGCATATATGTTCGAAAATTGAAAAAACTCATTCAGGTTTTTTAACCTGAGTTTTATTCTTCCGCTTTAAAAGCAGGCTGATTGCCAATATAACCATTACAACTGCAGCGATAGCGATTATCAACAACGTGGTGTTGTCGGTTTCAGCCAGTTCATAATCGCCTTTTGCCGCACGGACTATTGCATCGGCGCCTGTTACAACGCCGCCGAAATAATTATTCGCTTCCAGATGCGGCATGATCTCATTCTGAATAATCTGAGAAGTAATCGCGCCAGTAAGGATGTTTTCAAGATTGCGCCCTGCTTGGATTTTTACCGTCATATCTGCTTTGACTATCAGAAGCAGCACACCGTTATCCTGTTTTTCCAGGCCTATCTTATTCTGTGCAAACGTCTTATCTGCAAAATTATCTATACTTTCCCCGTCAAGGGAGTTAATCATCAGAACAACAACCTGCATAGAAGTTGTGTCCTCGTAACTCTTCAGAAGCCGGTCCACTTCCTGCCACTCCTGAAAACCCAGAATGTTTGTGAAATCATTAACGCGCTGCTTAAGCTCAGGAATCTGAGTCTCAGCGTTGACGGATGTAATGCACAGTGTAATTGCAAATGCACAAATGAGCAAGCGTAAGTTTTTCATAATTCTCCTCAGAACTTTACCTGCGGAGCCTTATCGGCGCCAGCAGCTGATTGAAAGTATTGTGCTTCACGGAATCCGCCAAAACCTGCTATTATTTTATCGGGGAATTGGAGGATTTTTGTATTATATTCTTTTGCCGTTTCGTTAAAGTTGCGGCGTTCAACAGCTATCCGATTTTCTGTGCCTTCCAACTGCGACTGGAGTTCGAGAAAGTTTTTATCGGATTTCAATTCAGGAT
>JAFGLB010000037.1 GCA_016928255.1 Bacteroidota bacterium | reverse complement strand
TTTTTCAGGATGTGCAAATCAACAGCCGCCTCAGGGCGGACCGGTGGACTTGACCACCCCGGAAATCATTGCAGTATATCCCGGCAATAATACATTGAATTTTAAAGGCGATAGGATAATTATTGAATTCGATCGTTATATCGAAGAACGAACGCTTGAAGAATCCATCTTTATTTCTCCGTATGTAGGAGATTTGGAATTTGACTGGAGCGGCAAAGAAGTTGAGATTACTTTTTCGGAAAAGCTCAGGCAAAACACAACTTATGTCGTAAATATTGGGACGGACGTTAAAGACCGGTTCAGGGGTTTAACGAAAATGGCAAAAGCTTATACAATGGCTTTTTCGACGGGGCCTGATATTGACCGAGGGAACATCGAGGGTATAGTCTATCCAAGCATGAAAGGCAAAGATGTGTCCGGCGTGATGATTTTTGCCTACAAGATGGATGAAGGAATTAATCCGGACACGCTGAATCCAATGTCGGCAAAACCGGATTTTATTACACAGGCAGGGAAAAGCGGGGATTTTTTCCTCCGCTATATTCCTTTTTCTGACTACAGAATATTTGCCGTGCGTGATGAATACAGGAATTTAGTATACGATCGAGAAACCGATGAATACGGCGTGCAATCCGGTCCCGTTTCGGTTACGCAGGATGATACTCTGGCAAAAGGCATTTTTATGCAGCTGGCAAAAGAAGACACATCAGGGCCGAGACTTATTAAAGCATTTGCGCAGGACAGGAATCATATAATAGCGGAATTTTCCGAGGCAATTCTTGCTTCATCTGTCAAACCTGAATCATTTGTCGTTATGGATACAATCGACCAGAAATCGCTTGGTTTAATAACTGTTTATCAGAATCCTGTACTGCCGAAATCAATGATTGCAGTAACAGAAAAACAGGACTCTGCCAAAGCATATTCGTTATTTATCAAAGATGTTACAGATTCAACGGGAAACATGATAAATCCGCTTGCGAATTCACTGGTATTCCAGGGTTCATCCAGAGCAGTGAATACAAAGATAAGAATGGCTGTTGTATCAATAAAAGACAGCATTAGGAATATTGATATAATGCCTGTTCTCACGCTTACATTCTCTGACGCCGCAGCAAAAAACCTTCCACTTGATTTTATTTCAATTCTGGATGGAAAGAATCAGGCGATTCCGGCAATAAAAAAGAGAATAAGCGATGCTGTTGTTTCGATAATGCCTGAGAAAGAACTTGCCGGCAAAACATGGTACACACTGCGTGCTGAATTGCAGCAAATCAGGGATTGGAGGGACAGCACGGGCAGGGATTCTACGAAAGTATGGAGATTTGAAACGATTGACTTAGAAGATATGAGCAGTGTGGAAGGAACAGTTACAGATTTGAATACCGCGGACATCGAAGGCGATTTATATGTTGTTGCCTGGCAGATTGGCAAACAGGATTTACGCTATTCCACTAAAGCAGATAAATCCACCGGGCAATTCATTCTTCCCCTTATTAAGGAAGGGCAGTATGTACTTCAGGCATTCAAAGACCGGAATAAAAACAATGTATTCGATCCCGGTAATCCTTTCCCTTTCAAGTATTCTGAAAGAATGAGCAATTTATCCGATACACTGAAAGTACGCGCTCGCTGGCCTCTGGAAGGAGTCATTATTCAACTAAAATGATTTATACCGATTCTGTTTTGCCGGTTCTGTTGCAGATTTATTTGTTTTTTAGGCAATTTATATATAGAATTTTAAAACAATTAGAAAATTCAAAATGATAGAAAACTATATACCTATTTTTCTAATGGCTGCCTGTGCCGCCGCATTCGGACTTTTTATGGGAAAAGTGAATGAATTATTAGGTCCAAAGAGGCATGTTGATGACAAGTTTACTACATATGAAAGCGGGATGGATCCTATTAGAACAGCGCGTGAACGGTTTTCTGTTAAATATTATTTGGTCGCAGTCCTCTTCATTATTTTCGACATAGAAATCGTTTTTATGTATCCATGGGCGGTTACGTTCAGGGAACTCGGACTGCAGGGATTCATCGTGATGTTTGTTTTTGTGTTTATACTCCTTGTGGGTTTTTACTACGTTTGGAGAAAAGGAGCTCTGGAATGGGATTAGAGAGCAGTATGGGCGGCGGATATATCGCTACAAAAATTGAAGATGCTTTAAACTGGTTTAGAAAGAATTCTCTTTATCCCATGCCTATGGGAATTTCTTGCTGTGCGATTGAAATGATGGCCGCCGCAGGGCCGAGGTTTGATATTGCACGATTCGGATCTGAAGTAATGCGGTTCACTCCCCGCCAGTGCGATGTAATGATTGTTGCAGGGACAACAACATTTAAAATGGCTAAAGTAGTGCGCAGAATTTATGACCAGATGCCTGAACCCAAATGGGTGATCGCGATGGGCGCTTGCACGTCTTCGGGCGGTATGTACAGAACTTACTCGGTAGTTCAGGGAATTGACCTGTTTCTTCCTGTGGATGTGTACGTGGCCGGCTGCCCTCCAAGGCCGGATAATTTGTTAAATGGACTTATGCTGCTTCAGAAAAAAGTGCAGCGAGGTGAAAGCAAAGGAATGGCCCCTGCATTTGTCGGTGATTTTAAAAGAAATGTCCAGCCGAAAACCGCAGATTGATGACAGATCTTTAGACAAAGTAAAATCATAGTATTACAATGGAAGAAAAAAACGAAAAAGTTATTAATAAGCTTAAAGCGAGTCACCCTGATGTAATTTTAGATGCTAATGAGTTCAGGGGAGAGTTGACTGTTACAGTCCCGAAAGAGCGGATAGTCGAAGTGTGCCGATTTGTAAAAGAGGACGGCGAACTGGCGTTCGATCTTCTTGCCGATCTTTGCGGTATTGATATGAATACATCGGAAAACAGATTTGGAGTTATTTATAATCTTTACTCTTTAAAGAATAAGCATAGAATTCGGTTGAAGACATATACGCAGGAAGAACAGCCGAAAGTTCCTACAGTTACAGGTGTCTGGTCAACCGCCAACTGGCACGAGCGCGAGACTTATGATATGTTTGGAATAATTTTTGAGGGGCACCCTGATCTCCGCAGAATGTATATGCCGGAGGAGTTTGAGTATCATCCGCTGCGAAAAGAATTCCCGCTGATGGGAATTCCGGGATCATTAAATTTACCGAAAAAATAAAATGGATCAGAAAACAGAAACCGCTGTACGAAAAACTAAGATTCTCGAAGCGCTGGAAAACATACATACAAGTGTTTCATTTAATGATCCGCTCGAGAGTGAAATGGTCCTGAATATGGGTCCTCAGCATCCTGCCACACATGGTGTGCTGAGATTGCTCATAAAGCTGGATGGTGAAACTGTGCTTGCCACCGTTCCGGAGCTTGGTTATCTGCATCGCGGTTACGAAAAGCTGGCTGAAAATTGCACATATCATGAATTCATACCTCATACGGACAGGCTGGATTATCTTTGCCCGTTATCGAATAATACTGCGTATGTTCTGGCGGTTGAGAAGCTTGCAGGCATTGAATGTCCACCCCGTGCCCAGTATATCCGTGTTTTGATATCTGAACTGGCACGCATATCGTCGCATCTTGTGTTTCTTGGTTCGGTTGCTATCGAAATCGGTGCATTGACAGTGTGGATGTGGTCATTCAGGGAGCGTGAAAAATTATATGATATCTTCGAACGTATAGCGGGCGCACGTTTTACCACCAGCTATACACGCGTAGGCGGAGTAGCTCAGGATATCACCGGCAAAACGATCGCATTGATCAAGACTTTTATTAATGAGTTTCCGGAAAAACTGCACGAGTGTGAAAAATTATTCAATACAAATCCGATTTTTATCGGCCGTCTCGACGGTGTCGGTTATATTAAGCGCGAGCAGGCAATTGACCTCGGCCTGACAGGCCCTTCACTCCGGGCTTGCGGTGTCGAGCATGATTTGCGCAGGGACAATCCATATCTTGTTTATAATGAATTGGATTTTAATATACCGGTTTATAACGACGGGGACGCTCTGGCTCGATATTATGTGAGAATGAATGAGATGCGCGAAAGCAGAAAGATCGTCCTCCAAGTGCTGGACAAAATGCCTGCAGGGGAAGTACATTCGCCAAGTCCGAAGAAAGTCCTGCCGCAGAAACAGCGTATATATACAAAAATGGAGGAATTAATCCATGATTTTATGCTTGTGAACTTTGGAATTAATCCTCCAGCCGGCGAAATTTATCAAGCGGTAGAGTCGTCAAAAGGGGAATTAGGGTTCTATATTTACAGTAAAGGCGACGGCCAGCCATGGCGTATGAAAATTCGCTCGCCGTCATTTGTTAATCTGCAGTCTCTTCCTTTATTAATGAAAGGTTCAATGATTTCTGATGTTGTTGTCATAATCGGCAGTATTGATCCGGTGATGGGAGAAGCAGATAAATAGAATAAGATTTTCACTATATGGCTGATAAGTTGATGCTGGAGAATTTGGAATAATTCGATATGCTGACAGAAGAAAACATAAAAAAAGTCGAGGAATTAAAGAAGCGCTATCCCACAAAGGAAGCTTTGATACTGCCGGTACTCTGGATGATACAAAAGCAGGAGGGATATATCTCAGAAGAATCAATGAAGTATGTGGCTTCTTTGCTGAATATTCCTGTTGGTCAGATTCTCGGCGTTGTTACGTTCTATACAATGCTGAAAAGGAAAAAGACCGGAAAAAATCATATTGAGGTTTGCACGAATGTCTCCTGTATGCTGCGCGGTTCCGCAAAAATTATGGAACACCTAGAAAAGCGCCTCGGTATTAAAGCAGGCGAAACGTCACCGGATCAGAAATGGACTCTTTCGGAAGCTGAATGCATGGGCTCCTGCGGGACTGCACCGATGCTGGCCGTCGGCGATGAGTATTATGAAAACCTTACTATTGAAAAAGTTGACCAACTTATTGAAAAATTAAAATGAATTTTATTCCATCCGACAAAAAGCATCTGAATGACTGGAAACGGATCATTATTCCGGACGATAATGAGCTCCATAAGATAGATCATTACATCTCGTGCGGAGGCTACAGGGCATTGGAAAAAGCACTGGAGATGAAGCCGGAAGAGATAATAGAAGAAGTGAAGAAATCAAATCTTCGGGGCAGGGGCGGTGCATGTTTTCCGACAGGACTCAAATGGTCGTTTATGCCGAAGAATTCCGATAAGCCGAAATATCTGTGCGTCAACGGGGATGAATCTGAACCGGGAACGTTTAAAGACCGCCAGATTTTTGAACACAATCCGCACTTGCTTATAGAAGGAACAATAATAGCATGCTACGCGATGGGTGTAACATCGGCATATATATATATCCGTGGAGAATATAACAAATGGATTATGATGCTGCAGAAAGCAATTGATGATGCATATACCAAGGGATTTATCGGTGAAAATATACTCGGCAAGGATTTTTCCACTCAGATAACAATTCACCGCGGAGCAGGTGCTTACATATGCGGTGAAGAATCGTCTTTGATGAATTCAATCGAAGGAAAACGCGGGTACCCAAGAGTTAAGCCGCCGTTTCCGGCGCAATCAGGCCTGTGGGGATGCCCGACGACAATAAACAACGCAGAAACAATTTCAAATGTCCCGCTGATAATAAACAATGGATGGGAATGGTATTCGAAGATCGGCGCATCCAGGCATCCGGGTCCGATTTTAATCGGTGTAAGCGGGAATATAAATAATCCCGGTGTGTTTGAAATGCCAACGGGCAGGCCGCTTCTCGAAATTATTAACGAATGGGCAGGAGGCGCGACTGCAAATAAGAAAATAAAAGCGGTCATTCCCGGCGGCTCGTCAACTATGATATTACGCGGCGATCAGCTTGAAGGCGTCTGTATGGATTCCGAATCCCTGAAGTCGGCAGGTTCTTCTGTCGGAACAGCAGGCATCATTGTTATGGACGAGGATACGGATCTGATCGACGTTATCACAAGGATTACAAAATTTTATTATCATGAATCTTGCGGCCAGTGCACGCCATGCCGCGAAGGCACCAACTGGATGTTCAGAATTTTAAAGCGCTTTCAGAATTATGAAGCATGCAGTGAAGATATCGACTTATTGCTGGATATTGCAAATAATATCGAAGGCAATACTGTATGTGCGCTGGGCGATGCAGCTGCCTGGCCGGTTCAATCAATAATCCGCAATTTCAGGGATGAATTTGAAAAACGCACAAAGGCTTCAGAATTAAAAGAAGCCGGCAACTGATTTATTTCTATCCTTCCTGGTACGGCATATCTAAGGCAATCCTGCTTATTAAAGGAACATAATCCGCCTGTTCCCCGTCTAAATAAACGAATTTACAGGGACGTTTATTTTGAGAATTTGTTAATAGCATTTAAGAATTGGCAATATGAAATCACAAACGACAGGAGCAGGCATGGCGCTACCTCTGCCGGGTGCAGGATGGCCGTCAAAGAATAAGCCTTATGAAATTGGAGTTCGTGGAAGAAGTTTTGTACCTTCATTCACAAAAACCGGCGAATCGGGTTCAATGACGAGCGATAAAATTCAACACAGACCAAGTGCTGAAGTCCTTAAAGAAATGGATGACGAAGCACTGATAAAACAATTCCAGAACGGGAATAGAGAAGTATACCGCTTCCTCGTCGAACGTCACCAGGAAAGAATCCGGAATTTATTGTTTTCCATTTTCCATGACAGTGATTACATAGAGGATCTCGCCCAGGAAGTTTTTATAAAGGCCTATCAGGCATTGCCTCATTTCAGGTTCGAGGCATCGTTTTATACCTGGCTTTACAGAATAGCTGTAAATAAGAGCCGCGACGAGCTGCGGAAGAAGAAAATACGAAGATTTTTTTCTTTTCAAACGCTTGATGAAGGTATTGAGAATGAACTTAATAAGCGCATATCTGTGCCTCCGGAAGACAGGGATACGCAGGAACTAGTATCGCTGGGATTAAAGGCGCTGCCGGAAAAGTTCAGAATCGCCGTAGTGTTAAAGGATATAGACGGACTTACATACGAAGAAATAGCCAAAGTTATGGATTGTGAACTTGGTACAGTAAAATCAAGAATCTCCAGAGCACGCTCTATGCTGAGAAAAGCTTTAAAGCCGTTATTGGAGGAAGTGTAAATATGAAAAAAATGAACGAACAACGAATGGATGAGTTGCTTTCGCAATATGTTGACGGCAGGCTTTCGGAAAACGAATTAAAAGAAGTTGAGGCCATGCTGTCAGAAAATGCATCGGCGAGAAAGCGGTTGAAGGATCTGCTGGTATTAAAGGACTTGCTTGCTTCAAAGCAGAAATTAACTCAGGACATCGGATTCTGGACTCGTTTCTCGGCTGAATTAGAAAGACAAAACCAGATTAAACAGAATGCCCCGTCTTTTACACGGAAATTTATGCCTGCCTTATCTGCTGCCGCTGCGGTCGTTTTTATAGTTGCAGGGTCAATCGTATATCAGAATATGATAAAACAAACGGATCAGTCGACCGGCGGTATTCAGGTTTCGGAAGATGTACCGAATTCAGGCAGGATGCAGGGACAGTTAATGCCGTTCTTTTCAAAAATCGACAAAGACAGGGCTTTGCAATTTTCGCTTTTAGGCACTCTTCCTATTGACGAAAAATCAAAGACAGAACTTCGCATGGATAAACAATCGGAGAAAGGATATCGTATAGAAGTTGCTAAGGATTCTAAGAACAAGGCAAATACCATAACATTTGACCGCTTCATAGCGGAAGTAAAACCCTCAAGCAGACAGAAAAGGCTGATTGATTCATTGCTGGAATTGACCAGCAGACGTATTGAATCGTCTGTTCTGATCGGTGAAAATAATGTCATGGCAATAGCACCCGACCTGCCGAATATCAATAAGATGATGGTAACCAATATTGCTGCATGCCTGGAACCATATCAAAGAGTACAGTTTGAACGTTTACTTGAAGCAAACGATGCGCCGTACACAGTAACGGTGAAAAACGGCACTACTGAAGCTGAAAACCGGGTATTCCAGAGGATACCTCAGCTGCCGCGTGACAACCGTTTTGTTATTATTACGCCTGATACAATGATATACTCACAGATTCAAATTGATTTCGACAGTATGAGAAAACAAATGAGTGAAGATGTCCGGGCATTAGAGCAGCGTCGTGAAGCGATGCTGAAAAGGATTTTGTCGAAAGATTTTAACCGCTTACGAAATTCTTCTCCTTACCCGCAGCATGGAAATGCTTTCGGTCACGAAGAATTCTTCAATGTCGAGATTATTGTACCTGCCGACGAAATTGACCAGCAGCAGATGCATTTGATGGTTCAGCCGAGGGTTAGAAAACGCATTATGCATACTGTATCACCGGGCAGCGCTATTGAAATCCGCGACTCCAAGGACTCCGCATTGCAAAATATTTCGAGGTAGCGGAGGTAATTAATTTTAAAAAAAACCTTGTTTTTACCCGGTTATATGCCGGGTTTTTTATTTTCTTATGATATTTGCACGGCAGGCTGATAATTTCGGCTTTATACATAAAATTGATAAAATTCAATTTCATCTTGATTCTGCTGACACCTTTTGGTATATTTTTTCCGCATACTTATTAAATTAATTACCACTTTTAAGGAAAATTTCCATGAGAAAAGGATACTTTGGTTTAATTTGTGTACTGCTGATTGCAGGATTTATTTTACACGGGTGCGGATCGACAGATTTTACATCCGGAAAAGTAAGAGAACAAAACGGGGATTATAAAGGTGCTGTGGAATTCTATGAAAAAGAGCTTCAAAAGAATCCTTCAAATGCTGAAGCATGGTTTCGCATGGGTACTGTAAAAGGCGGAAAATTGAATGACTATGAAGGTATGAACAAGGCGTTTCGTGAAGTAGAAAAACTCACCGCTGATAAAAATACTGAGATCTATAATTATAGATTTGCTATATGGGCAAAACACCTGAATAACGGCGCTGATTTATTCAAGAGAGCAACCGGCGATTCTACAATGCTTCTTGATAAAGCAATAGAAGAATATGAAAAATCGGCAGCAGCATGGCCGGATACATCACTAACATATTATTTTCTGGCCCCAGCTTATCAAAACAAAGGAGATATTGCGAAGGCAATTGCAGTTCATAAGAAAATATGGGAGTTTGATCGCGATGCAGATGCCTATAAGCAGGCTGGAAGGTTATTTATCAACCAAGGTTTAAAAAGCAAGGAAGAATTTAGATCTGCAAATGCTGATGCGCTGCGAATTCAGAAAAATATAAAAGATATCGAAACGGGCAGTTATGAGAGCGATGTTAAATTAAAGCTGGGAGAGCCGGACAGCAAGGCGGTCGATAAGAGGAAACGCAGGAAATCCGTGTGGAAGTATAATAAATACGGCTTGGCATTAACCCTGGAAAACGACAGGGTCGTTGATAAGAAAATCACAAAGAAAATCGATTTAAAAATTGATTCAACAAAATATTTCGAAGCAAAAGGATATTTTAACAATGCAGTTGCGATTCATGAAGAGATAAAAGCTGAAAATCCAAAGGACAACGAGAACCTGAATTTGCTTCTGCAGGCATATTACGAAGCGAACCGTATTCAGGAAGCGACCAAGACATTTGAACTGGCGGTCAATAATGATCCGGGAAATAAAATGAATCATTATATTCTCGGCCTTCTCTATAGAATGGTCGGCAACAATGACGGTGCGATTAATGAATTCAATAAATCTATTGAAATCGATCCCGAATTCAGCGATGCATTTTATGATATCGGTGCAACATATTATAATTGGGGAGTAAAGCTGAAGAAGGAAGAGCTGGAGAAGGGTGATGACAGTCAGAATTATAAGAAAAAGTTTGAAGCTGCTCTGCCCTGGATGATGAAAGTAGTGGAAATAAAAACAAAAATCGCACAAGAAGCAGTTGCACAGACAGGCGGCGACTGGCGGGCTCAGTTGACAACTGATGACGCGAGAGTATGGGAATCAATGGGAACCATTTATGCGCTTCTTGGAAAGGCTGACCAGGCTACAAAATACCTGGATGAAGTCGATAAAATACGCAAGGTGATGAAAAGATAATCATTTAACTTTATTATGAAATGGAAATTCGAATGAGCGATCAACCTGGTCAGCAGCAAATAAATATTGAACTTGGGGAAAAAGAATCGGAAGGCATCTACTCGAACCTTGCCATTATTACTCATTCCCCGGCAGAGTTTGTAGTTGATTTTACCAGGGTTCTTCCCGGAGTGCCGAAGGCAAAAGTTCATGCCAGAATTGTTATGACTCCGCAGCATACAAAAATGCTGCTGAATGCTCTTCGCGACAATATCGATAAATTTGAAAAGAAATTCGGCGAAATTAAAATTGCCGGAGATGTTTCAGCTGGATCGATGTTTGGTTTTCAGCCCCCCAACAAAGAAGAAAAATTTCACTAACTGTATTCATTTTTTTACCAACGGAAGCCGGCGCATAAGATTTGTGAGCCAGCTTCCGTTTTTTTTGTGACAGCACGCACATTATTCTCGAATGCATACCTGCCGGCCGTTCAATTCATTGACTATTCTTTATGCTGTGGCTATATTCTTTTAAGTCTTAGTTCAAGAAAAAAGAGAATATTAAGGTTGAGTATGAAAAATAGAAATTCAGGAATAAACAAAAAAAACATTCTAATTCTTTTAGTCTCTTTCATCTCTTTCAGCTGTATTGAGTCCCCGCTTGAACCGGTCGGGCCGACATATGATACACATCTGACAATTCCGATCCTTGATAAGACAGAATACTTCAGTGAATTTGCGAAAAAGGATACAGTCTTTTTGCTTAACACTGCAGACAGTACGTATTTCTATAATACTTCATTTACGACAGAGCCGGTTCAGGTTGACTCGATGACGTATGAACCGGATGCAACAGATACTACGGCTGCTTTGGGTGTGTTTGATATCGAGCCTTTTGTCCTTCCGGCAAAGAATATTGCTGCTCCCGCTTTTGGAGTTCCTACAGGAAACCTGCCCGGTCTGGGTGTGGGTACATATTCAGCAGCACCGGTGGATCTTATAGATACCAGCGAATTCTATTATGTTGGAGTCAATACCGGTATATTGACAATGACTGTAACAAATAATTTTCCATTTCCGATAAGTTTTCCTGATCCCATAATTTTACGCAATAATTGGACATCGCCGGAAGACACGGTAAGAATAGCCGGATATGTAGTCCCGGGCATATTATCGCAGGGTGCTTCCATATCGCTTCAGTCGCCGCTTGATAACGAGCTTGTTCGTGGAATTCTTACAACAGATGCTATTACAATACATACTGAAGGATACAGCGGCCCGATTTCAATCTTTCCATCCGACGGCATATCTATTTCATTTCAATCCTCTCCTCTGAAAGCAGACAGCGCTTTCGCGGTTATATCATATCAGATGCTGCAACCGATAACAAACGGGACGTTCACATTGGATGATGTTACTGTAATACGGCAAGCATTCTTTAAGGAAGGCAGTTTCCTGATCAGCATTACAAACGGCTCCCAGATTAATTCACAAGTTCACATAAGAATTAATGAATTGTTCTACAGGTCAAATGGAGAAAATTACAGGGTCGACAGACCAATACAGGGCGGGGAAACATACGTGCATCCGGTTTCAATGCCGCCGCTTTATATTGAAACTCCAGGTACGGGAACAGGCACTCATCTGCATTATTCTGTTGATGTCGAGATATTCGATTCGGAAGGCGTTAAAAAGCAAGTTTCCAAGAACGATGTTATGATAGCCCAGCTGCAGCCGGACCGTCCGCTTACAGCCGAAAGGGTGGACGGCAGGTTTGAACCGATGGCACAGGACATTGATTCGGGTTTTGAATCGGATTATGATCTCGGAAAGGATATCGATAAAGTCAGGGCCAGATTATTATTCAGAAATGTTCAGCTTAATTTAAGATTGTATACACGGGAAAATATTCCATTCAGTTATGAGAATCTTGTGCTGGTTGCCAAGAACTCAAAATATAATCAGACGCGCTCTATATCCATTTTTAACGGAACCGTCGATCCGGCACATCAGAATTCATTCATTAACATCGCACAGAATTCCAGCGCCGCGGAATACTCCAATTTTGTCAATTTCTTCGGTGAGTTTTTCCCGGATCTGCCGGATTCTTTTTTTGTCCGTGGTGTCTTTAATGCGCCGGCAGACATGAATAATTTCTATACAATATACGATACTTCGAAGGTCTACCCGTCGCTGGATGTGAGCATCCCGACAGACCTGGCAATTATAAGCGGAAGCGTTGTGGGTGTGGAAAAAGATCCAATCAGCGATGATGTTGAACAGTCAGTAATACGAAGCATCATAGATGGTGCAATGAATCTGGAATTTACAAACAGAATTCCTATAGCTATGAAATTCCAGATGAGCTTTTTAAAATGGGATTCAACGAGATCGCTGTCCGATACGACATTCAGAATTTTACCGGATACGCTTATAAAAGCTTCGGAAGTTGATATGTTAGGCAATGCGACGAACCCGAGGATCTCGAACATGGCAATTCATCTGACCGGTGAAGAGGTCAATACAATGGCGGAATCGGATTCAGTATGCATAAGGCTGTTTTTTAACACGGGAAATGGAATAAATCCGGTAAAATTCAGGCATAACGATTTTATACGGATACGTTCTTCTGTCAATGTTCGCTGTACAATAAATAAACCGTAAAGGCAGAGCAGCAAATGAAATCGAAATTATACTTATTAGAATTTACAATTATTTCTTTCGTGATTCAGACAGCCATGCCAGGGGACATGTCGAATACGCGCGGCGTAGGAATGGCGAGAACCATAAATGCGGCTTCAAGAGGTATCGATGCAGTCGGTATCAATCCGGCTAATATTTCAATCCCCGATAAAGGATTCTTGAATATTAACCTGGTTCCGTCAAGCGCACGTGTGAGCACCGAGATACTTACATTTGATTTATACAAGGAGTATTTTACCGGAGTGGATTCAGTCGGCGAACGCTGGGCAAAGCGCCTTGAACCTGCAGATAAGGAAAAAATACTGAATCAGATGCCCGATTTACCGGTAACACGGGTTCGTGCGGAAGTCATGATATTCGGGGCGTCTTTTCTGGATCCGATAATAGGCGGAATCGGATTTGGTATGATCGATCATGCCGGGGCGGATGTTAAATTATCAAAGGATTTTTTCAGGATGGCTGCGTTTGGACTGGAACCGGCAGGATCTGTATATGTTTTTGACGGAACCGAAGCCAACGCGTGGTGGTACAGGGAATATAATTTATCATATGGACGAAAACTGCCGGTAAATTTAGAGTTTTTAAATGCTCTTTATACAGGTATTGGTGTTAAGCTTTTGCATGGATTCGGAATTTCTAAATCGATAAGACAAACCTCTTCGTTTGGCAATTATCCGGACGAGCTAAATCCGTTGCAATATACGCTTGTCGGTAGTATTGATTTTTTGACTACTCATACGGGTGCCGATTATATGCATGAAAATTCTAATGAAAATCCAAATATTATACAAGCATTATTTCCTGCCCCTGTAGGTAAAGGAATCGGCTTCGATATCGGGTTCTCGGGAGAATTCGTAAACGGTATGCGGGCATCTATGAGTGTTACGGATATAGGTAAAATAAAATGGAATAAAAATGTTATTGAAAGCTATAACAGCAAATCGGTTGCGATTACAGGCAATTTCAGTCATCTTGAAGATACCCTGGATACCATGACCAAGGGAAAAACCCGTCCCGGAGAGGCGTTCGAGACAAAATTACCTTCCGCATTGCGTATAGGTTTCGAGACAGAAGCTTCTAAAATTCCAGGATTGTTTTTTATGCCTGATAATTTTATTATCGCATTTGATTACTTGCAGGGATTCAATGAATCTCTTGGTAATACAACAAAGCCCCGTTTTTCGCTCGGAACAGAATACTATGTACTTTCTATGCTGCCGCTGCGAACCGGAATAGCATTCGGCGGTGATGATAAAGTTAGATGGAGTTTTGGATTTGGAATAGATCTTTATAATTTCAGTCTTGATTTTGCATCTGATAACTTCGGCACGGTTTTCATCCCAAATAGTTTTCAGACGATCTCATTATCTATTGGAATGAAAGTCAGGGTATAAAGAAAAATCGTAATTTATAATATATACCTGCTAAGATCGCGGTTTTTTACGATCATGTTCAATTTTTTCTGAACGATTTCCTTGGTTATTACGATATTGGGATCAGGAATATCGTCGGGGGAGTTAAACAATATCTCTTCAAGTAGTGTTGTGATTATTGTGTGAAGCCGGCGGGCGCCTATATTCTCTACCTGATCATTGACTTCAAAAGCGATTTTGGCAATCTCTCTCACTGCTTCATCGTTGAAAGATAGATTAATTTCCTCCGTATTTAATAATGCGGCATATTGCTTAATAAGGGCATTTTGCGGCAGTGTGAGTATTTTTACAAAATCATCTTCGGTAAGACTTTTAAGTTCGACACGAATAGGGAAGCGGCCCTGCATTTCGGGAATCAGGTCGGAAGGTTTAGCTACGTGAAATGCTCCCGATGCAATAAAAAGAACGTGGTCGGTTTTGACCATACCATGTTTGGTTAGTACGCTGGAGCCTTCCACGATAGGAAGCAGGTCGCGTTGAACTCCCTCACGCGAAACATCGGGTCCCGAGCTGTGCCCGCGTGCACTTGCAATTTTATCGATCTCATCAATAAAAACGATACCGGAATTTTCAACGCGCTCCAGGGCTTCTTTAATCACTTTTTCCATGTCTATCAGTTTCTGTGATTCTTCCTGTATCAGAAGCCTGCGTGCTTCAGCAACAGTGACTTTTCGGCGTTTTTCTTTTTTGGGAAGTATATTGCTGAAAACTTCCTGGAGATTTACGCCGATTTCCTCCATACTGAAAGGCCCCATCACCTGCATTGCCGGCATTTGCGAAAAAGATAACTCAAGTTCAATAACTCGTTCATCAAGCGCGCCCGAATGCAGCTTCTCGCGGAATTTCTGTCGTGTATTCTCATTTTCCTCCGTGGTTTCAGCGGGAGGAACCGCAGGTTCAGAGGTTTTCGGCCGCTTGTTGACAGGTATCAGGATATCAAGAAGCCTTTCGTTTGCCAGTTCGCGCGCTTTGTTTTCAACTTCCGCGGCTTTTTCAGCTTTAACCATATTAACTGAAATTTCGGTAAGGTCACGTACAATTGATTCGACATCACGTCCCACATAGCCGACTTCCGTGAATTTTGATGCTTCAACTTTAAGGAACGGCGCGTTAGCGAGCTTCGCGAGACGCCGTGCAATTTCAGTCTTGCCTACGCCCGTGGGCCCGATAAGAATAATGTTGTTAGGCATTATATCTTCGCGGAGAGATCCCGTTACCTGGAGCCGCCGCCACCTGTTGCGAAGTGCAATAGCAACCGCTTTTTTTGCCGCATGCTGGCCGATGATATACCGGTCGAGTTCATGCACAATTTGACGAGGGGTAAGTTCTTTTGATGGGATTGGGATTTGTTTTTTTGCCACGGTTGTTATAACTCTTCGATTGTGAAATTTTTGTTTGTGTATATGCATATATCCGAAGCGGCATTTAAAGACTCTTGTACAATTTCTTTGGTGCCTAACTTCGTGTGCTTGATTAATATGCGTGCAGCCGCCAACGCGTAACTGCCTCCTGAACCCACTGCCACTATGCCGTCGTCGGGCTCGATAACGTCGCCGGTACCTGATATAATAAGTGCGTGATCTTTATCGAGAACGGCCAGCAGTGCTTCGAGCTGTCTGAGGTACTTATCGGTGCGCCATAATTTTGCCAGTTCAACAGCTGCTCGTGTAAGCTGCCCCTGATATTGTTCGAGTTTTTCTTCAAATCTTTCCAGCAGGCTGAATGAATCGGCAGCTGAACCGGCAAAACCGACAAGGACAGAATCATTATGAAGCCTGCGTATTTTATTTGTTTTTTGCTTCATGACTGTATTGCCGAGAGTGACCTGGCCGTCGCCTCCGATTGCAACTTGACCGTTATGCCGTAATCCGATAATTGTTGTAGCTTGAATTTTATTATTCTGCATAGAATATTCTCCTGATGGAATCAAACCTTTCTTCTCATCCTGGCAATGGGAAGTCCGATTTGTTCGCGGTACTTTGCTACCGTGCGTCGTGCGATTCGAATTCCTTCCTGTTTCAATATTTCGGCTATCTTGTCGTCATTTAAGGGGCTATCCGGATTTTCCGCAGAAATAATATCTTTGACACGCTGTTTTACTACCTGGTTCGATATATCCTCTCCGTTTTCCGATTCCAATCCCGACGTGAAGAAGAACCGCAGAGGGTAGACCCCGTATTCAGTTTGCGCATATTTACTGTTAACGACCCGGCTGATTGTGGAAATATCGACACCAACGACTTCGGATATATCTTTATAGATCATCGGTTTCAATGTTTCGCCTTCTTCGAACCATTGTCTTTGTTTCTCTACAATAATTCTCATTACCTTCATTAAAGTCTCCCGTCTCTGATGTATGGAGGCAATGAACCATTTTGCGGCTTCGAATTTTTTCTTGACAAAATCTTTTGTTTCAGCGGAGACTTTTTTGCCTCTTGGCGCCATTAACTGTTTATAAGCGTTGTTTATGCGTAATGGCGGAATGTTGCGGTCGTTCAGAGTTATAATAAAATCGCCGTTGTCTTTTTCGACTATGAAATCCGGAGTGATATAGTTTTCCTGTGCTGTGAATTCGCCTTCCCCGGGTTTTGGATTCAGATGCTGAATAGTATCAATGATCTTTTTCAGCGTTTCACGGCTTATAGAAAGGTTCTGTTCCAGGTTATCATATCGTTTAAGCTTAAAATCTTCGAAATAAACGGTCAAGACCTTAATACACAGCTCTTTTAAGGAATTTGGATATTTACCTGCGTGCAGCTGGGCTATCAGGCATTCCTGAAGATTCCTCGCTCCGATTCCCGGCGGGTCAAGCAGGAGAATTTTCTGGAGTACCTGGCCGGCTTTCTCGGCGCTGAGATTAAGTCCGTAACTGAGATTAAGATCCTGTACAATAAGATTCAAATCGCGGTGCAGATAGCCGTCTTCGTCGATATTGCCCAGAATTTCTTCCGCAAGGAGTATCTCGTCATCATCTATCGGAGACATTTTTAACTGGCCGAGCAAGCGTTCCAAAAGCGGTATGGCAGTCGGCATCGGAGGTTCATATGAATCATCTTCATCGCTGGATTTGTACGCTTCGGGACTTTTATATCCGGAAACATCATCATTAATGTAATCTTCAATTGAGTAGCTGTCTTCAATCTGATTCTCTTCTTTTTCCGCCGGCTCTTCGATTGTTTCTTCCTGCTCAACTGGAGTCTCCTGCTCCTCATTAAGTTCCAGCATAGGATTAAGCTCGAGTTCCAGTTTTATCCTTTGTTCGAGTGAAAGTGTCGGAAGCTGGAGCAGTTTTAAATATTGAACCTGCTGGGGGGTAAGCCTGAGACCTAATTTTAGTTGTTGTGAAAGATTAATCATCTTGCCGCGTCATAATGTATTTATTTTGGTCTCTTTTCGCCGAGATTCACACATGGATAATAAGTCTTCGTACCAATTAGAACCAAATGCTCTCTTTAGAGGTTCCTTTAGAAAGCTGGTTAAATATATATTATTTTTCAACCCGGACCGGAGTGCACCGTCACATTCCGAGATTTGCTCGTATCTAAGCCTGGTAATCATACCGCTGTCAATCCGTATGGGGAAAAGATGGCAGGATAGCGGTTTTTGCCATACAGTTTTTCCCTCAAAAAAAGCTTTTTCAAAAGCGCAGCGTGCAATGCCGTCTTTATAGAAAACAAAGACGCATGCCCTGTTGTTGAAGCACATTGTTGTGTAGGAACCTGGAACGCCTTCATAAAGGCCTGATTGAATTATCGCATCAATATGCTCCGGAGAAAGGTATGGTTTAATAATTGGGAAAAGCTGCTCAATCATAATTAATTCTTCATCAAGAAGGGGAGCACCTTTTCCACCGGCTATGGTACAGCAGGCGCCTTTGCATATTGCGGTATTGCAGGAAAATTTTACATCCGGGATATTTTCTTCAATGTAAATATTTTGAACGTCTATCATAAAGTATGCCAATCTCTCTGAATACAGTATAGCGAAAAATCTGATTATAGGAAAGTGATGGGTACTATGAGCGGATAAACATTTTTCCCGGCAATTGACACACCATGCCTTTAAATTCCAATGAAAGAAGAGTTACAAGCACGTTGGAGGTTGACGAGATTGCCTTTTCAGCCAGACTATCGATATGAACCGGTTCAGAACCGAGCAAATTATATATCCTCTGTTCGTCCGTGGTCATCTCCACAGCCGGTCTGGTTTCTGTTTTATCGAGAGAAAGGCGCAACTGGATTCTGAGTTCTGCAAATATATCATCGACGCAGGTAATCAATTTTGCATGACCGTCGCGGATGAGTTTATTAGGTCCGGCGCTCCGTTTTTCCATTATGTTTCCGGGCACCGCGAATACTTCGCGGTCCTGATCGAGGGCGGTGGTTGCCGTGATAATTGCGCCGCCGTTTTCATCGGATTCAATTACAACAGTGCCGATAGTTAAACCGCTTATTATTCTGTTGCGCCTTGGAAAATTCGGAGCATCCGGTTTGGTTCCCATCGGAAACTCTGTAACTATAGCGCCCTTTTCGCTTATGTTTTCCAGAAGCCTTCTATTTTCTGGAGGATAAGGGATGTCAAGTCCCGAACCGATTACAGCGATAGTTCTGGCCCCGGATTTTAATGCAGCGAGATGAGCAATGGTATCGATGCCGCGCGCCAGTCCGCTTACTATAGAAATCGATTGTTTGGACAGGTCTCGAGTAATACTTTCAGTCACTGAGCATCCGTATGAAGAAGGATGCCGTGTGCCGACAAGGGCGATTGCACGCGCATCTGTTTCTTTGAATTTTCCCAGTAAAAAAAGGAAAGCGGGCGGATCGTAAATTCTACGAAGGAGGTCGGGATATTCTTTGTCCCAAACTGTAATGATTCTTCCTCCGGACCTGTTGAGCCGTTTCATCTGGTCATCTGCGTATTTATTGCCGCCGGTATAGTGGGCAATATTGGAAGCGAGCTTCCTATCTATTCCGGGAACGGCCGTCAACTCGCGTGCCGATGCACGGAAGACATTTTCAGGGGTTTTAAAATAGGTGATAAGTGCACGAATTTTTTGCGCACCGATACGCGGTACAGATGATAACCTGAGCAATGAATACAAGTCCATTGATATAAAGTCTGATAAAATGGATAAAAACGTCGGCCCGTTGAAGGCCGGCGCGGCGCTTATAATTATATATACCTGTGTACAGACAATTTACAATAACCTAAGAAAAAAAAAGAAAAGAAAAAAGTCTTAATTATTTTTTGGATTTCTCTTCTATCCGAGTATTTTTGCAGTGAATGTTTTCACAAGTTCATCGGCTCCAGGTTTTGTATGCGCTTCAGCGATGATGCGAATTATCGGCTCTGTGTTTGATTTTCTTAAATGTACCCATGATTCCGGGAAATCAATTTTCAATCCGTCGTCGGTATTTATAGAATTGGTCTTTGAATAATCGGCAGCAAGTTTTTTCAGAATAGCGTCCGGATTCAATGTGCCCAGATCCACTTTGCCTTTAGTGATATGGTATTGAGGAAGCGCTGCCTTAAGCTCGGAAAGTGTTCCGCCGAACTCAGCCAGGTGCTGAAGAACGAGAGCTATGCCTACAATTGCATCGCGGCCTAGATGCACATCGGGCAGTATGACGCCGCCGCTTCCTTCTCCTCCGATTACCGCACCTGTCTCTTTCATTTTCTTGGCAACATTGATTTCGCCTACAGGAGTGCGAAGTGCAGACGCGCCGTATTTTTTTGAAATATCTTCAACAGCGCGCGTAGTCGAAAGATTCACAACGGTTTTTAAAGGCTGAGTCCCGGTTGAATGCCGGCGGGTATTCTTATCGGATATTTTTTCAAGTATGAATTCAGTGCAGGATGCAATAGTATATTCTTCTCCAAACGGCTCGCCTTTTTCGTTGATAAGCACAAGGCGGTCGACATCCGGGTCGACGGCAATGCCGAGATCGGCTTTTTGTTTAAACACCTCGGAACAGAGTGAAGCAAGGTTTTCAGGTATCGGTTCGGGTGTATGAGAGAAAATTCCGGTTACTTCGCAGCTGATGGGTATAACCTCGCAATTGAATTCTTTAAGAAGGCGCGGTACTATAATTCCTCCTGCCGCATTGACGCAATCCAAAACGACTTTAAATTTTTTTGATTTTATTTTTGAAATATCGATATAAGAAAGGGAAAGAACTTCCTTTATATGTTCATCGAGAAAGGATTCTTCAAGAACATAACGGCCCTGTTTATTCCATGGCACGTATTCGGCGGCTGATTCAGACAGTTTCCAGAAGTTCCGGTTTTCATCGGCATCCAGAAAAAGGCCGGTGGAGGCGAAGAATTTCAGTCCGTTCCAGATAATCGGGTTATGGCTTGCGGTTATCGAAATACCGCCGGATGCTTTCTTTTTCTCGACAGCCAGGGCAACTGTCGGGGTCGGGCATATACCCAGGTCTGTCACATCGCATCCCATCTGGATCAGCGTAGACACGACGATATCCAGTATATTCTTGCCGGTCACACGTCCGTCTCTTCCTATTATGATATGACCCCTGTTGCAGTAGCGTGCGTACGCGGAGGCGTACTTTACTATCGTCTCAGGTGTCAGAGTCTCGCCGACAACGCCGCGAATACCGGAAATGCTGACCATCAATGCCATTTTTATATCCTTTTTTTTATCTGATTAAAATACAGTATTAGCAAAGTGAACTAATTTTTGCGTTCTATAACAAAACGGACAAATTTCATAAGAGAGTTTTTTTCAGGCGAATCAGGAAAAGCGGAAATACATTCGCAGGCTCGCGCCGCGTATTCTTCGGCTTTCTTGAGTGAATAGTCTACCCCGCCGTTGGCACGGACGAAATCTATTATCCATGCTATATCTCTGTGTTTTGCACCTTTTTTTATCATATGAAGGGCTTGCTTCGCTTCTTTCCTGCCAGTCCGGTTAAGGGCATAGATTAAAGGCAGTGTAATTTTCTTTTCTTTAATATCGCCGCCGGTAGGTTTGCCGATAATAGTCTTTCTGCCCAGATAATCCAGCAGGTCGTCGCGTATTTGAAAGGCCAGTCCGATATTTTCACCGTATAATTTCAGTGAATTCCTTTTATCCGTGTCTTCCGTTGTGCTTGCCGCCCCGATATCAGTGCATGTCGAAAAAAGAGATGCAGTTTTATCGCTTATGATTTTTATGTAAGTATCTTCATCTATATTTAACTGCCTGCTTTTCTGTATCTGCAGCAATTCTCCTTCGCTCATCCGTTTGACTGCGAAAGAAGTCGAATTTAAAAAATAATGGTCATTATACTGCAGGGATAAAAGAAGACCGCGCGAAAGCAGATAGTCGCCCATCAGAACAGCGACCTTGTTTTTCCATACAGCATTGATGGAAGCGAAGCCCCGGCGCGTATCCGCATCATCTACCACATCGTCATGCACCAAAGTGGCGGTGTGCAGAAGCTCTATAAGCGTGGCGGCGCGGTAAGTACTGTCGTTTATTTCACCGCAAAGTTTTGCGCTCAGCATCACCAGAAGAGGACGAACGCGCTTGCCTTTTTGCCGCATGATATAGCGTGTGATCAGGTGCACGAGAGCGACCCGTGATTTCATAGATTCCCGGAATACTTCGTCGAATTTTTTAAGTTCTTCTTTGACAGGTTCGCGGATAGCGTCGAGCGGATTGTCTGACAGGTTTAATATACTCATACGGAGCCATCCGATAGAGTGGAGGAATTTCCTTGAGAAAACTTGGAAATGAAAATGCTTACCTCGTATAAAACAATCATAGGCAGAGCCATAAGAGTCTGTGTTATCATATCAGGAGACGGTGTAACAAATGCGGCAATAATAAAAATCACCACTATAGCATGTATCCGGTACTTCCGCATGAATTTGGGAGTAAGCACTCCCATCTTGGATAAAAAATAGGAGATCATCGGCAGTTCGAAAACCAGTCCTGCCCCGAGCAGAAGCATAAGCATAAAGCTGACGTACCGGTCAAGCGCGATATTAAGGTTTATTTCCTGCGTATGGAAAGTGGAAAAAAATTGAAGAGCCGCGGGAAGTATTATATAATATCCGAATGCCACACCGGCAAAGAAGCAAAACGAAGTAAAAAAAACAATTCTTGAAATGTAACGGCGCTCTTTAGTGAGTAATCCCGGTGCAACAAATGACCAAAGGCAATAAATCGTATACGGCATGCTGATAATAATGCCGCAGACCAGCACAGATTCCATGTATAAAAGTACAATTCCGTATGGAGAAAGTACCTGTGTTTTTAGTCCGTATGAATCAAGGGGGGAGAGAAGCGCGGTCTGAACGATAAAATCTGCAAAAACAACACAAAAGGCAGTCCCTATAAGAATTCCAATTATTGCATGAATTATTTTGGACCGAAGTTCGTCAAGGTGTTCCAGGAAAGACATTTCCTTCTGGCCGGCAGATTTTCCGGCCGATTGAAATATCTTGCCTAGAATTACCCGGGTGATTCCCATTGAAAATCCTATGTGAGTTCAGGATACAGAGGGAACTTTGCACAAAGCGTTTTTACATCTTCACTGATTTGCTTTATTATTTTTTCATCTGCCCGGTTAATAAGCGCCCGGTCAATAAATCCGGCTATAGTCTCCATTTCGGATTCTTTCATACCGCGTGTCGTCATCGCAGGAGTGCCTATCCGTATACCGCTAGTTATCAGGGGTGATTTATCGTCAAATGGTACTGCGTTCTTATTGACGGTTATACCCGCAAGATCAAGTGCATCCTGGCTCTCTTTTCCGGTAAGATTTTTATTCCTTAAATCTATAAGCATCAGATGGTTGTCCGTACCGCCGGAAATGATATTGTAGCCCCGTTTTATTAATGCAGATGCGAGGGCATTAGCATTTTTGATTATTTGTTCCGCGTAAGTATGGTATTCAGGAGTAAGATTTTCGCCGAATGCGACTGCCTTCGCTGCAATAACATGCATAAGAGGGCCGCCCTGGACTCCGGGAATAACAGTAGAATCTATCAATTTCGACATCATCTTCTTTCGGCCGGATTTAGGTGCAACCTGCCCGAATGGATTTTCATAATCTTTGCCGATTAAAATTAATCCGCCTCTTGGTCCGCGAAGCGTTTTGTGGGTTGTCGACGTGACTACATGACAAAATGGAAGCGGGTCATTATGAAGTTTTGCCGCGACCAGTCCTGCCGGATGGGCGATATCTGCAAAAAGGAAGGCACCGACCTTATCTGCGATTTCTCGAAATGCCTTGTAATCGATATTACGCGAATAAGCACTTGCTCCTACCGTTATCATTTTAGGTTTTTCGCGTTTTGCCATTTCTTCAACATCATTATAATCGATACGGCCTGTTTCTTTAGAAACGCCGTAAGCTGTAAACCTGTAAAGCTGGCCTGAGAAGTTGACGGGCGAACCATGTGTCAAATGGCCGCCGTGCGAAAGATTCATGCCCAAAACAGTATCGCCGGGTTTGATAAAAGAGAAGTAAACAGCCATATTGGCCTGTGAGCCTGAATGGGGCTGGACATTGGCATATTCAGCACCGAAAAGTTTTTTAGCCCGGTCGCGTGCAATATTCTCAGCCATGTCAACGAATTCACAGCCGCCGTAATACCGTTTGCCTGGATATCCCTCGGCATATTTATTTGTCATTACACTGCCTAAAGCTTCCAAAACGGCAGGGCTGACAAAATTTTCCGATGCGATAAGTTCCAATTTCGAATTTTGCCTGTGCACTTCATTTTGTATTGTTGCGAATACTTCCGGATCTGCTGTTTTTAAGTTTTTCATATTTATTCTCTTTTTTTTTGAGTATTAGCAAATTCTACAGATTGGTTAACGAATGAATTTTCTGAATTCTGCACATGTGCCTTTCGCCTCCGCTAAAAGGAGTCGAGAGAAACATTTTTATGATCTCCGATGCTTTCTCCCATTCTATGGTTCGTGCACCGATGCAAAGAATATTTGCATCATTATGCTCGCGCGAAAGTTTTGCTGAAGCAACGGATTCGCATACAGCAGCCCTGATCCCTTTGTGTTTATTTGCCACGATGGACATTCCTATTCCTGTGCCGCAGATAAGAATTCCTCTTATAAATTTTTCGGATACGACGGCTTTTGAAACCAGCCGGGCAATATCAGGGTAATCGACGGAGTCCGGCGAGTTTGTGCCGAAATCCTGATAGGATTTGCCCATTTCATCAAGAAGCTTTTTCAATTGCTCCTTGTACTCATATCCTGCATGATCACTTCCGATAGCTATCATAGTATTCACTCTTCATCAAATTTTAGAAACCATAGTTCACTGGCTGTAATTGCAACAGAAAGACGGACAATCATGTCTTTCTGCAGGCTGTTATCTGTAGTACCACGGAATCCCGCTTGTGCTCCGATATTTAACCACGAATCATATCCGAGGGGAAGGCCGATTCCGCCTGTAAAACCGTATTCGTTGATTCCGATTCCATTGACCTTATAATAAGTCGAGTTATAGAAAAATCCAACCCGGTAACATAATTTTTTCCAAAAATTGTCGGCACCCCTTGACGGCAAAGCTTCGAAGCCGGCGCTGGCGCGGTACGAATTACGAAGCTCGGCCGGATCTATAGAAAAAGGTTTTAAATCGCCCCAGTTTTCAATTACTATATCTCCAAGAAATCTGTACTTGTTTTTATATAAAAATGATAATCCGATCCCTGCTGAAAGCGGTATTTCGGCAGTTCCGTTTTCAATTGAAGTAGTGTCGGTATAAGTTCTTTCGGCTTCGGCATCAAGAGAGCAGGCTGTTCTGATTGTGAAGCCGAAATACAAATGATTTTCTGAAGGGAGATCGAATATCCTTGTAAGGCCTTCGTATATTGCGCCGAAATTGAAAGCAAAACCGGAATGATATATAGAGCGGTCGAATTCTGTTTTTAAATAGCCGCTGCTGTCGAAAGTGGAAATTTGATATTGTCTTATTCGGCCGTAAATATAGCCGGCACGTCCGCCTACATGCAGTGTGCTGAAAGGCGAAACGGAAATGCCGAGTCCGAGACAGGAAAGTCCGCCGCTGCCGTAAAAAGTCTGGTGCTGGAATGATCCTGACAACGGATCGAGATTCGAAGAGTTAATTGAGTAACTCACTTTGCTGTATGGAGTGGCATCTAACGAAATAGCAACTCCGTTTTCAGGTGATATGGGAATTGCAAAAGCAATGCCTTGAAAGCCGCCGAAAGAATAGGAAGACGATCCGCTTTCGTCTTTTGATGAAAAGCTGTTGTATTCCGCACCGGCTGAAAATCTTGTGGTGTTTATCCGGCTGATACCGGCGGGATTTAAAAGGTTTATGCTTCCATTATCCAAAAGGGCGATACCCGTCCCTCCCATAGAGTATATCCGGCTGTCTCCATAACGAAGTATATCACCGAATCCGTATCTCGAATAAGAAGACCCGCCCGCTGCTGCATACGAACAGCAGAAAAAAGATAATACAGCAAGTATGATTATGTTGCGATATTTCATAAAATGATTCATCAGCGTTTGGCAGAATATGTTATTATGATTCGCGGTCTAAGATTTTTCTCAGCAGCTTCGCCGTACAGCGTAAATAAATCAAATGTAGTGCTTTCCGAATATCCGCTTAGAGTAACTTTACGAATTAGAAAATTATTATGCCATAGGTTGGCAAGTGATGCTGCTTCAAATGAATAAACCGTATTGCCGTAACTGTCCGTTGTATTCTTGCATAATGCATAGTACGATCCGTCGGCTGTACTATCCTGTCCGACAGAAAAAGCATATAGTGAATCGTTCGAAAAAGGAATTGAAAAAGGGCTGAAACTGGAAGATGATTTTTCTTTATTTAATGTCACTTCGAGCACGGCTCTATGAATGGAAACTGGCCACACAGACAGAAGGCTGTCGAACGAAATCAGTCCCCTGTACGAGATTCCGCTCTGTATATAAACCAGTTTGGGATCTGAAACAATGCTCGCATAATCTGCAGTAGTAACGAATCTTGAATAACTAATTTTGTGTTCATAAGTCTGGATGCCATTTTCACTTATATAATTTACATACAATGCAGGCATATAAGAGGTGTCTGCAGAATAATAAGTATAAAAACCTCTGATCGCATTGGAAGGATCGGGGCGAATCACCAGTCCGCTGTTCAATTCCAGTGTGTCGGTATTGGTCGAAAACCATTCGCGAAGCATGCTGGTATCCTGGATGCTTATTGTGACCCAATCGGTATCGCCTGCCTGGATTGTTGCGGAGTGACCGCTGTTTATGTCATAGTAATATCCATAGACAGATTGCGGAGCGGAATTTAAGTAGAGAGAATCGAAAGTGAGTGTTGTACCCGACCAATTTGCGCGCGCACGATATATATTGACCGGCAAAGAAGACATCGGCCGGCCGAAATGGTAAGCGGATCTTAACCTGATTGTCGCGCCTGTAACAGTTACGCCGATCATGGAATCCGGCCAGGTAGCGAATCCTAAGCAGGCCCAAGCCTCGTATGATTTGTACTTACCCAGCATAAATATTTTGCTTGTTGAAGAATATAGATGGGTTTTAAGCGAGCTGTGTCCGGTTGCGTATAATGTGTCGACCTGAATCACGCCGAAATCACCCGACGGCTGGGTTCCTGCACCGACTGAATCCGGGCCATCGTTGCATCCGTAAAACAAAAACAGAATAACCGCCATACAAAAAGGGGGTAAGAGACGGGGTAATTTCAAATTTTTTCCTCGCATTTTTATCAGTAAAAAAGCAAAAGACCGGCACAGTGCATATTAATCAGCCAAAAATTTTGATACAATGGAAAGCCGCTTCTCTGGCAGGAACGCTTACTGCCGCTTCTGATGCCGTGCAGCTGGAACAGGCGTCAGTTCCATCAAGTATTATGCATTATGCTTTAATAAGTTCTTTGTACAGATTGATGTATTTCCGTGCAGAATTTTCCCATGAAAAATCCTTAAGCATGCCGTTCCGCATAAGCCGTTTCCATTCCTCCGGCTGCTGGAAGACCTTTAATGCACGCTGAATAACTTTCATCAATTCTTTTGATTCATATTTTTCAAATTTAAATCCGGTGCCTTTTCCGCTGCCCGAATAATCTTCAACAGTATCGTCCAATCCGCCTATCGCTCGTACTATGGGAACCGTACCGTAGCGCATGCTGTACATCTGGTTAAGTCCGCAAGGTTCATACTTAGACGGCATGAGGAACATATCAGTTCCGGCTTCAATCAAATGTGCAACTTCATTATCATATCCGATAACCACCGCAATTCGTTTCGAATGCTTCTTCTGTATATTTTCAATTTTCTTTTCGTATTCTTTATCACCGGATACCAGCATTATAAGCTGCAGATCAAGTTTTACAAGCTCTTCCATGATATCGAAGAGAAGATCAAATCCTTTCTGGTCTGCAAGCCGGCTTATCATCCCGATCAAAGGCCGGTTTTCAGAAAATTCCAGTCCGAATTTTGCGAGCAAAGCCCGTTTATTATCAACCTTTGCCTCGATGGACTTTACATCATATTTACGGAATGAAAATTCATCAGTGGCTGGATTCCAGATCTGGTAGTCTATTCCGTTGAGTATGCCGTGCAGGTCTTTACGCCTGGATGATAAAAGTCCGTTCAAGCCGGCGCCGATTTCCGGAGATGAACAGATCTCTTCAACGTATTTTTCACTGACAGTTGTAATGGAGTCAGAGAAAAACAGCCCGGTTTTCAGAAAGTTGAAACTGCCGTAAGCTTCAACGCCGTTTGTACGGAATAACTCCTCTGGTAAATTTGATTTAACGAACGACTCCTTCGGAAAAGATCCCTGGTATCCCATATTATGAATAGTAAAAACAGTCTTCATCGATTTGAAAAATGGATCGGCCGCGAACATCGTTTTCAGGTAGGCAGAAATGAGTCCCGATTGCCAGTCGTTGCAGTGAACAATGTCAGGCTGCCAGCCAAGGCGCTTCAGCGTCTCTATTACCCCACGGCAGAAGAATATGAAACGTTCATCATTGTCCTTGTAATCTTTTTTTGTAGTCGGACTCTGGTAAACGCCGTCCCTGCCAAAATAGTTTGTATTATCGAGAAAATAGACTTGAACCTTTTCCTTTAAGTTGTCTATAAATGACGACTTTACGTCGCCGAGCTCGGTTGAATTTCCAACCGGAATAGGAATCCCGTGCAGCCGTATAATATCATGCAGCTTGAACTTGCGCTCGCCTATGAATCTGTAACGCGGCATTATTATGCGGATTTCATGACCAAGGTCTTTTACCGCTTTGGGAAGAGCGCTTGAAACATCGGCTAATCCGCCGGTTTTGGCGAATGGTTCTACTTCGCTCGATACAAATAGAATGTTAAGTGGTTTTGACATATCACCCGATTGTAAATAAATTCATTAATATTACAATTTACCCAAATATTGCCACAACTGCAAAACAATTCTTAAATTATCAATAACACTGAGCGTTTTACCACGATTGTTATTCTTCGGCCAAGCTTGACAATATTCAATCAGTTTATTATCTTAATCACTAGTTGCTTACTATTAATGGAGAGTTTATCGAAGGCTTGATAAAGGTTCATTCCTAAATTGTCGTGGAAAAAGTTAGGGATTGTATTTGCCGTAGGAACCTTATTCAAGTTCGGCTGAAGCTCTCTTAACATATATTTTAAGCCGAACGAGATAACCAAAATTTCTCGATCGGCTTTTTTTTTATGAAAAAATCAATCTTACTCTTCTTCGCCTGTGTACTCGCAGTTACAGCTGTCGATGCACAGCTTATGACCGATATACGTGTTTTAAGCGAAGACCAGTCTTCACTGGTCATTGAATTTACACCGCAAATTAAAACCGAATACGTGACCGGAAACCAGGGGACTGTATTTACCCGGTTTCTATTCTACGGCAGTCAAACTGCGTACGATTCGTCCGGAAGAACGGATTTTATACGGCCCTTGCTTTTACTCTTGCCGTCGGACGGGTTCTCGCTTCAAGTGATCGCAAGCGAATACCAGACCAGAGATTCTGTAAAACTGCTGCCGAAACCAACTATTATAGAACTCAAGGAATTAGGCTATTCAGAAACCTATGATGATTCAAGTTTCGAAAGAACTGCTTACGCGCCTGAACAAAAAATACTTGCAGCAATGACAAACGTGGGAAAAACAAGTATAGGGCATGTCGGGACTCTTGTTCTGCACCCCGTACAGGCAGTCGATAGAGAAAAGGCAAGGATCTATTCACGCATCGTTGTCAGAATCGATTTTAGAAATTCTTTCCCAGCTGGTTTAAAATCGACTTGCCTGATGAGAGGCGAGAAGCCCTCAAAAGCCCATCTGCAGAAAATGATAAAGGCAAGTTATAAACAATCCGCCAAAACAGATTTTCCGCTCACTCAGGGCAGCTGGTACCGGATCGACGTGACTGAAACTGGAATGTACAAACTGGGATATTCATATTTCAGCGGCCTTAATATTACAGATATAAATTCCATCCGCTTGTTCGGGAACGGCGGGCAGGCGATACCTGACGATAATACTACTCCAAGACCCAACGGGCTGGAGGAAATTTCCCGGCTGGTCTGCGACCAAAACAGCAATGGTGTTTTTGATCCTGATGATTATATAATATTCTTCGGACGCGGTACGAGCGGCTGGAATTACGTCTATGACGGAAGCAGCAACTTTAAGCATTATATCAATCCTTACTCTGAAAAAAATTTTTATTTCTTTACATATAACCAGGGTAACGGCAGACAGATGGATACGGTCTCTGCATCTGCAGTCTCGCCTTCTGCAATAAAACCTACAGGCTTCCAGGAAAAAATGTTTATTGAAGAGGAAAAATTTAACCTGCAGAATTCAGGGCGCAGGTGGGCTGGAGAATATTTTTCAGGTACCGATGAAGCAGCATATAACAGAACTTTCCACGGGCTTATGGCATCGAGTAAAGTGACGTATAAATTCAAATTTTTGCGCAATTCCTCATATGTTGATAATCTGGAAATTTTTGAAAACGGCCAGTCTATACTGAAAAATACTTTAAACAGGGGCGGCAGCAGTGATTATTATGCATCAGAAGTATCATTTACAGCATGGGGGAATACTACTGGAGCAGGCGAAATAAAGATCCAGGTAACAGGGAACCAGGAGTCCAAAACCTGGCTGGATTGGATAGAAATGTTCTATGACCGGAATTTCGAAGCGGTGAACGATGCCTTGTTCTTCCATACGCACGACAGTTTCGACGATATTGTACAATATGACATCAGCAATTTTTCAGGAAATGTACGTGCATTTGATGTCACAGAGCATGGCAATGTTAAGGAATTGAAATTTTATTCAGCTGATCCGACTATGTGCCGGATTCAGGTGCAGCTGGCAAGCAGAACTGTCCGCGAAATTGCTGTAATCGGTACGAACGGGTATAAAACTCCCGTTCCGCCGGTAAAAATTGATAACACGATAAATTTACATAATACGCAATCGCAGTATGATTTTGTCATAATCTCACCGACTGAATTTTTAACTCAGGCAAATCAGTTGAAAACACACAGGGAAACACGCGATAGCCTTCGCACATTGGTTGTGGATATCAATCATATTTACAGTGAATTCGGAGGAGGGATACCGGATGTTCTGGCAATACGTGAATTTGTAAGATATACCCGGGATAATTGGACAGGTGCGCCGCAGTATTTTCTGCTTTTTGGATGGGGCCATTTTGACTATAAAAATAAGACTACAAGCAAAAAGAACTGGATTCCGCCGTTCGAGCCGGAAGAGTCGTTTAATATAGTAAACTCGAGTTATCCGACAGATGATAAATTTGTACTTTTGGATCCGAATGTAAATGTATATTTTGCCGCGATTGGACGTCTTCCGGTAAGAAGTGCCGAAGAAGCATCGATTGTGGTCAATAAAATCATTTCATATGAGACAAATGCGTTTGCTGATTCCTCCGCCTGGCGGAATGTTCTGACATTTGTTGCAGACGACGGGTGGACGCCGGAAAGAGACGATGAAGCAATATATACCCATCCGTCAGAAAGATTTGCGGAGAGTAATTCGGCAAAGAAATTTGAAGTAAAGAAGATTTTTATCATCGAATACCCCACAGTAAACAGTGCGTCAGGCCGCAGAAAACCTGATGCGAATAAAGCAATTGTTGAAGCGATAAATCAGGGAACGTTATTCATGAATTTTATCGGACATGGAAACGATCAATTATGGGCGCATGAGCATATATTTGTTCAAGACGACGAATTTCCTAAACTTAAGAATAAGGATAAATTACCTTTCATATTTGCAGCGACTTGTTCATATAGTAAGTACGACGGTCCAAATGTCTTAAGTTCAGGCGAACAGCTTGTAACAATGGAAAATGGCGCTATTGGAACATACGCGGCATCTCGTGCAGTTCAAAATACACGGAATGTCAATTTGAATAATGCTTTTTTCGAGTATTTGTTTTTAAAAGATGCAAATGGAAGAGCTTCACGGCTTGGTGATGCCTCAAAATATGCTAAATCAACTATTCTCGCGAGTGCAGGCAATGATGATGTTGAGAACGCACAAAAGTTTCATTTATTTGCCGATCCCACATTAAGGTTGACTGCACCGAAGAATGTAACCTCTATCGACAGCGTGAACGGACACCCGGCAACAAGTCTGGTGGAAATGAAATCGCTGGCGCACGTCCCCGTTCGGGGTTCGATGAGATTGAATGACGGCACACCCGTTACTTCTTTTCAGGGAAAGGGAATACTGCAGGTTTTCGATTCACAAAGGGATGTCCAGATTACGGAAGGTAGTGCAACATTTATTTTCAAGAAAAAAGGCAGTCTGTTGTACCGGGGGGGAGTGACTATTCAGGATGGAAAATTCAATGCGACAATTCCGATCCCGAAGGATGTCACTTTCGGAAACAGGTCAAGAATATCGATGTATGCATGGAACGATGCAGTTGACGGGACAGGTTATACTGAAAATATTATGATAAACGGTGTTGATTCTGCTGCATCTGCAAATAACGACGGCGAGGGGCCTCAAATTTCAGTCTATATGAATGACCTGGATTTCCGTTCCGGGGATGCCGTGAATATCAATCCGACGCTGATAGTGAAATTTTACGACGAGAGCGGCATCAATACATCGGCTGCAGGCGTCGGCCACCAGCTGTCGGCTTCTATAAATAACGATGAACGTATTATTAACCTGTCTAACTATTACCAGAGCGATTACGATACATATAAATCCGGCGAAGCGCGGTACCAGTTGAATGACCTGGGTGAAGGCAAATACACTCTTCGTGTAAAGGCATGGGATATACAAAACAATTCGGCGGAAGCAGAGGTTTATTTTACAATAACGCTTGCGGATAACCTCTCCCTGCTCAATGTAGTAAATTACCCGAATCCATTTACAAGCTCCACCACATTTACTTTCCAAAGAACCGGTGTTGACCCGGTTGATGTCGAGGTAAAAATTTATACGATAGCAGGAAGGCTGATAGGCAGGCTGAACGCTTATAATATTACAGACCGTTCTGTGAAGATCCCCTGGGATGGAAGAGACAGCGACGGCGGAGAGATTGCTAATGGCGTCTACCTGTATAAATTAATTGCCCGAACCCTGGACGGCCGCAATACAAGCGAAGCAATAGGAAAGCTTGCAGTAGTACGTTAACGAAACGAGGGGAAAAATTTTATTAATACTGATAATATGCAGAGAAAATAAATTGTTTTCATTAGATGAATTGCCACGACCTTTAGGTCGTGGAACTGAATAAACAAAATGGAGCGGGCTTTAGCCCAATAGAATTCTCGAAAATGGTGTTAAAAACCCGATATTACTTTTGATTTTCTAAGATTTCTAGCAAACTGCATTATATGAATCAATAAGAAAAATGAAAAGCATTTTAAATTAACAGTCTGGAGGTCACTTAAATGAAAAAAAGGATTATAGCGGTTCTCTCTGTATTCATATTATTTGTTCAGAATACTATGCAAGCACAGACGCAGACTACGGCTGTACCGTTTATTACTATTATACCGGATTCACGTGCCGGCGGTATGGGCGAAACAGGCGTGGCAATTGCGGATAATGTTTGGGCTGTGTTCTGGAATCCGGCAGGACTTGCTTTTCAGCAAGGTTCAGAACTGGCATTAACTCACACTCAATGGCTTCCCGGCCTCGGCCTTTCCGATATCTGGATAGCACATGTGGCTTATAAACAGCCTGTTGAGATGCTCGACGGAGTTATCGGCGGCCAGTTAACGTATTTAAATCTAGGTGAATTTATCAGAACGAGTGCGTCGGGACCTGATCCTATCGGAAAATTTACCGGTTATGAGCTGGCTGTTGCGGCTACATACAGTACTAATATAAGCGATCAGCTTGGAATAGGTACCACCGCAAGATTTATTTATTCGCATCTTGCCGACCAGGGAGCAGGAATGGAAGTCGGAAGCGGAACTGCTTCCGGATTCTGCTTTGATGTCGGCTTACTCTGGAAACCGTATTTTCTTGACACTACTATGAGCTTTGGCTTAAAGCTGGCTAATGTCGGACCTAATATTTCGTATGTGGATAGAGAACAGGCGGATCCGCTTCCCATGAGCCTCCGTCTCGGTGTAGCTTATAAAGCATTACAGAGCGAATATAACAACCTTACTGTCACTGCTGAAGTAAACCGGCTGTTGGTAAGAAGAAGAGATGCCAAATCGGACGAGTTCTATGAAGCAATTTTTACAACCTGGTCGCAGGGCAATATCAGCGAACAATTGCGCAGGTTCAATTCTATGCTGGGTGTGGAATACTGGTACGGCTCGCCAAAATTGATAGCGGTTCGCGCCGGATATTTCTATGAAGATCCTCGTGAAGGCAACAGAAAATTCTGGACAGTAGGTGCGGGAATAAGATATGACCTCTACGGCTTCGATTTCGGATACATCAGCACACTTGAAGGCGAAGAGCCGCTTGACGGAACATTACGCCTCACATTATCGATAGGCTGGGACAGTGGAGAGTAAGTATAAGATAGAATCTGATTCTTTAAGAGATTTCATTTTGCATGCTTTGTATGGAAAAAAAAGGAATATCTGTGATACGTAACTGGGTGTTGGCTTTATTGCTTATCGGTTCTTCAGTAGAAGGGCAGATACAATTCAAAATTAATCATCGTCTCGGCAGTGTAGATGTCCCTTTTTTTTCCAATTCTATTTTGCCGAATTCGGTCGATACTGTTCGTATTCTTGCAGTGATGGTCGAATTCCAGACAGATAATACTGATGAAACCACCGGAGACGGTACCTTCATAATGACCGGATCACGGGAGCAGGTTGATCCGCCGCCGCATGATTCAGTTTATTTTCGAAATAAAATACGTTTTGTCGAGAATTATTTCCGCAAGGTATCTGACGGGAGACTGACGGTAAAAGGCGAACTGCTCGGACAGCGGGTTGTACTTGCAAAAACTATGTCCAGCTACTCTCCGCCTACAACAATGGCAGACAATAGAAAACTGGCCGAGCTGGCACAGGAGAGCTGGATTGCGGCAGAAAGCAGTTATTCCGGAATTAATTTCGCCGATTACGATTTGTTTGTTGTTTTCCATGCAGGCGTAGGGCGCGATATAGATCTTTTAAGTTCTCTGGGATATAATCCGGCTCCGTTCGATATTCCGTCTTTATATCTGGATTCTACCGCACTGGCCGCTGCGTTAAACCAATCTGCATTTAACGGCCTTGTAAACGGTAATGTGAAAAACACAATTATTCTGCCCGAAACGGAATCAAGAGAAATTGATGGTGTTAAGCTTAACCTGAGCATTAACGGATTATTTGCCGCTTCAATAGGCAGTTATCTGCGATTGCCGGATCTGTTCGATACTAAAACAGGCCGTTCAGGGATAGGCCAATTCGGATTGATGGACGGTGCAGGCTTCTTCGCGTATAACGGATTATTTCCTCCCGAACCTAATGCATGGGAAAAAGTGTTCCTGGGCTGGGTAACTCCGATTACTGCCGGTAATTCTGTACAGAATTTATCAGTGCCTGCGGTAGGATTAAACGATGCCGCAGAAGATACTATTTACCGCATTCCGATTAATAACTCAGAATATTTTCTGGTTGAAAATAGAATTAGAAATCCATACGGAGCAGGCATTTACCTGACATTTGCCGGCCTGAACGGCGACTCGATCGTACACTTTGAAAAAGATATAAAAGGTTTCAAGTATTACGATATCGACACCATCAAAGGTTCGGTAGTAGATGTAAGTAGTTATGATTGGGCTCTTATAGGTGAAATGTCGGACACAACAGATAAATACGACGGCGGCGGAATTCTGATTTGGCATATAGATGAGAATGTTATCAAGGAGGGTTTGAAATCAAATACCGTGAATGCAGATATCGAACATCGCGGTGTGGAATTGAAGGAAGCGGACGGATCAAAAGATATCGGGCAGAAATATGAAGATCTTTCATACGAATCAGGTACCGAATACGGCAGTCCGCTCGACTGCTGGTTCTCCGGCAATCCGGCTTTTCTGTATAAAAACAGCTTTGACCTGAATTCATTTCCGAACAGCAATAGTCATTCTGGCGCCGCCAGTTTGATCGCAATAAATAATTTCAGTCAAAGATCCGAACGCATGTCCATAGATGTGGAAATAGGAAATAGCGTGCTGGTTAAAGATTCCGCTTTGTGCCGGACACTCTCGAACACCAATTTGTACCCCACATCAACCAGAAATCATATTTATATTCCTGCTGAAAACGGGATTTACGCTTTTAAAAATGACGGCAATGGATTGTCACCCGGATTTTCGCCGCTCATCTCGGCGGTAAAATCAGATTTTGGTGTTGCGGTATGCAAATTGTCCGGCAATACAGAAATGGCTGTAAGCGCCAATGATGATACTCTTCGTATATTTAATATTTCAACTGCAGGGGATCCAGTAGTCTTAACGACCGCAGTAGTAGAGAATAAAATTACCGCGTCTCCGTGTATTGTAAATTTCGATTCGTTGTATATTCTGGTAGGAGCTGAAAAAGGATTCTATAAATACAGTGCAGACGGCAGACTGATTTCAGGACGTTCCGCGGGCACGGGTGAAGTATCGTCTATTGCGGTTCTTCCGGGATCATCATCAGAGAGCAGCTATTTCACATCTGGAAATTATATCTACAGCGAGCAGGATTCGGCTGAGCTTCCCAATTCTGCATACGGCTGGATGCTGGCCGCAGCGGTTTCACCCAAAGGTAATTTTATTGCCGCATTTGAAAAGAACGGTACCAGGGTTGTTTCATTCGACGGATTTCTGCAAAATAAAAATTTCGACATTGTTTTGGACGGAGACGAGATTCAGGAAACTGCCGTAGCCGATATTGACGGGGACGGCGAAAAAGATATAATAATCCAATCAAAACTCCGGGTTGTCGTTCTTAACCGCATGGGCCTGATGCTTGACGGATTCCCGATAACCGTTAAAGCCGGGCTGGAATTTTCAGGTACACCGCTAGTTGCCGATTTTGACGGCGATGCCAGGCCGGAAATTCTGTTAATGACAAATAATGGTGCAATGTGGATCCATGAGGGAGATGGAAAATTACAGACCGGATTCCCGATCCAGGCGGCAGGCGGAAAAGCGCAGCCGGTATTATATGAAAGTCCGTACCCGCAAAATAAATTAGGTATAGCGGTTATTACAGAAGACGGGGAATTAAATGCGTTTCTTACGGGTACCTCGACAGCAGGCAGGGTCTTTTACTGGTACCAGCACTTAGGAAGCGAGCAGCACCTGAATGCGGATACAAGCATAATGGTCGCAAGGCCTATCAGCAGCGAGTTCTTTCCGAAATCACGCGTTTATAACTGGCCGAATCCGGTTTACGGCAGTTTAACGCATATCCGCTATTATACATCGGAAAATTCAGATATCACAATAACAATTATCGATCTTTCCGGTGTAAAAATAACAGAGTTGAAGGGAAAAGGAACAGCCGGTATGGATAACGAGATAATATGGCATGTTTCAAATATCCAGAGCGGCATTTATCTTGCGCGCGTCGAAGCAAAGGGAGCCGCTCAAAGCAGCACAGCTCTGATAAAAATTGCCGTTGTAAAATAGAAATGCCGGCGGTTTTTAACAAATCTTTCAAAAATCGGTGTGACAACTTGAATCATAGACTTATCTTTATTTTGATTTTTACTTTTCTAATTTCATCGGTATGCTTTGCACAGGATGAATTTTTTCATCCTGAGCTCAACTGGCAGACAATTGAGACGGAGCATTTTCTTGTCCATTTCCATGACGGCGCAGAAAGAACCGCACGCGAAGCTGCAAAAGCAGCTGAAAGCATTTTCGGACCTGTCACCAGCCTGTATGATCATGAACCGGATCAGCGTGTAAGCATTATTATAAGGGATCATGATGATTATTCAAACGGTGGTGCATACTTTTACGATAATAAGATTGAAATCTGGGCACCTTCGCTTGATTTTGAATTAAGAGGTACTCATCCATGGTTGTTGAACGTAGTGACGCATGAATTTACTCATATCATACAAATACAAAAATCAATGAAGTTCGGCCGTAAGTTCCCGGGAATTTATCTGCAATGGCTCGGATACGAAGATGAACAAAGGCCGGACGTGCTGTACGGGTACCCGAATGTCATTGCATCGTATCCGTTTTCCGGCTTCGTAATTCCCATGTGGTTTGCCGAAGGCACGGCGCAGTACAATAATCCTTCGCTGGACTATGATTATTGGGATTCACACAGGGATATGATTCTCCGAATGAATATGTTAGAAGGAACTCCGCTCGAATGGGAAGAAATGGGTATGTTTGGTAAAAACAGTTTGGGCAACGAGTCCGTGTATAATTCAGGTTTTTCACTGGTAGAGTATATTTCTCAAAAATACGGGGCTGATAAGCTTAAGGAGATTTCACAAAAAATTTCCGCACCTTTAAGATTAACTATTGATGGTGCAATTGAAGAATCTCTGGGCATGACCGGAGAACAGCTTTATAATGAATGGAAGCTGGAGAAAATAAATCAGTATAAAAGGATGAAAGATTCCCTGGGCACAGCGATCAGGGAAGGAACGATTATAGAGAATGAAGGATTCGGCAATTTTTACCCTGCGTTTTCACCGGACGGATCAAAAATTGCATATGTATCCAACAAAGGCATGGATTACCTTTCACTAAGCGGAATTTATATTTATGATCTGAATACAAAAGAATCCAGAATGATAAAGTCAGGTGTGCGTTCATCCCTGTCGTTTTCACCGGATGGACGTTATCTTTATTATTCGCGAATCGATTTCGACAATCCGCACTGGTCGGGGTACGGCGATATTTACAAATATGATTTATCGGCGGATGACGAGCAGAGACTGACTTACGGGCTTCGCGCATCCAATCCGAAAATTTCTCCTGACGGCAGAAAGCTTGTTTTCGTTTATGGAAAAGACGGTACTGCAAATATCGGCATATGCGATAACGACGGCAGCAATATTAAAAATATAACAGGATTTCAAAACGGAGAACAGGTTTACACTCCAGTCTGGTCGGCAGACGGAAAGAAAACCGCATTCGGCTATTCGACAGCACATAACCAGTCGGTCGCGTTTATCAATTCGGACGGGAGCGGTCTGGCTGTCTCCAATCACAGCGGGGACTGCCGTAATCCTTTCTTTGCTTCTGACTCCATTCTCTACTATTCATGGAACAAAGGAGGAATATATAATATTTATTCGCTGAATTTAGTTACAGGTGTCGAGAGGCAGGAAACAAACGTACTGGGAGGCGCTTTTCTCCCTTCAGTGGATAAAAAAGGAAACCTGATTTTTGCCTGTTATAAATCTTCGGGTTATAAAATCGCGCTTCTACAAAAAGAATCCGATAAAGAAAATTTAATGCACGGTACTTTTACAAACAACGCACCAAGTTTTTTGGCACCGCAGTATCCGGATTCATCGGCAAGGGACGAAATATCTTTTAAAAAAATGCCGGCCGATTCAGTCCCGCATTCGGTCAGGCCGTATAAACCTGTATTCACGAATGTTTTGTTCATGCCGTTCATTCGTTTTGATGATTACACACAAAGCAAAAATATACTGGATATAATTAAACCGGGCATTTATTTTACATCATCCGAAGTTTTAAACAAAATGGATATTTTCGGCGGGGCGGCGATCAACAGGAACTGGGAAAGAGATATTTTCCTGATCACCGAGTACAGGGGGCAATTGCCGTTTCTATACCAGCTGGGACTTGAACCGGTAGTTTCACTCGAGCTTTACAGTATATCCCGAAAACGGGATATCTCGTTTGATCTATATGTCAATAATCCGAATCACCCGTACGGCCTGCAGACTTTTTACACAGATGTGAGTTATTCTCTTTTCGAGTTCGATATTTCCTTAAAGCAGAAGTTTGTCTCAGAGCTGTGCGAAGCAAAAATAGTGTACGCGCTGAGCAGGTATAACCAGGATTTCGGCAGCTGGAAGCATCCGCTGTTCAGGGAGCCGATCCCGGCTACGCGCTCCACTTATTTCATCGGCAATTCTTTTGCTCTGCAACTGAAATACGACCGTATCATGAGAACGGTAGACAGGGAAATAAATCCGGTCGGACGATTGGTCACTTTGAAATATTTTTATGATATTAATAAATACAATCCGAGGGACTCTGCCGAATACAAAGACGGCTTCAGGGTTCCTGTGTACAATAAATTTAATATGAATCGTCTTGAATTAAACTGGACTGAACATATACAGCTTCCGCTTGACAAGCAGACGCTTACGCTGGGAGTCTATGCCGCGGGAATTCTTGGCGATTCAGTGGACCAGTTTTTTGATTATTATGCAGGTGGGTTTGTGGGAATGAGGGGCTACCCGTTCTATGCAATCGGAGGCAACAAGTCGGTTTCGATAAATGCGACTTATAGATTCCCGATTTTCACTGAATTGAATTTCAGAATTCTTCAGCTGTATTTTAAAAAGCTCTACGGTTCCGTGTTTTACGATGTCGGGGATGCATGGACAAGCGATATGCCTTCTTTTGATAAATGGAAAAGAGATATCGGATTTGAACTCCGGCTGGAAGCATTTTCTTTCTACACCATGCCGACACGCATATTTTTTTCGGGGGCATACGGGCTGGATAAATTTTCAAGAAGTGTAAGGGATATAAATGTAACGACCGTTCAATACGGCAGGGAATGGCGGTTCTATCTGGGAATTCTGTTTGGTTTTGATTTGAATGCAATGGCACCACGTCAATTTATGAGGTGATAAAATGAACATCCGAATAATTATATTGGTAATTATCGGGCTGATAATAATTATTTTCAATGCTTACGGCCAGTATAAAACAGGTCAGGCAGAAACAAATAAGGAATTCGTTCTGACTGGAAATCTCATTTGTGATTTACGGGCTGACAATTATTACGATGCAGCAGCGGACAGCGCTGTCTCTGCGAAAAAAACTGTAAAGGTAAAACTCTACTCGCCTGTAACGGCTGGATTGTTCTCGCTTGTAATACCGGGCGCAGGACAGCTGTATACAAAACAATATTTGAAAGGTTCGCTTTTCCTGGGTGCGGAAGCCGTTTTATGGGCTGTATATCTCCTGCATGAGAAAAAAGGCGACGACAAAACAAGTGACTTTAAAAAATACGCAGATGAAAACTGGTCGGTGGTCAGGTATGCCGGCTGGATAAATGCCAACTTTAGTAAAAATATTGCTATCAATCAAACGGAAGTTAATCTCCAACCATGGGAAAGAGTTCAGTGGGATGAATTAAATACTATCGAGGAAGAAATCGGCGGCGACCTGTCGATACAGCCGACAGGATTCACTCATAAACTCGCGCCCTACAGCGACCAGCAGTACTACGAGATGATAGGAAAATATTCTCAATTCGGCAGCGGATGGGCCGATGCGGGCTGGTTTACAAGAGCAGATGTAATTGCCAACAGCGGATTGGGAAATGTATCCGATCAGTTTAAAGCTTATGCCAAAATGCGCGGCGATGCGAACGATTATTACGACATAGCTACAACAGCCACGTACATAATAGTAGCAAACCATATTCTTAGCGCGCTGGAAGCTGTCTGGAATACGTCAGGCATTAACCGCAGGATCAGGATGCACAGCCATATCGAACCGCGAAATGTCTATGGAAATTTTGTGGAATTCGTACCCACACTTCATATGCAGTGTGAACTGTAAAACAGGGGTAAAAGCGTTTAAATACAGTTCCAATGCGATTAAGACTAACGATTATATCATCTTGATTGGTATATCTTTGTTTGATACATTATTTAATAAAAGTCTTACAGACAGTTTCTAATGTAATCAATTGAAATGAAAGAGATACTGAAAAGATGAAGCGCTTGTTTTCTCCATGGCGGTCGGCCTATATACAATCCTTCCAGGGCGGTAAAAAAAATAAGGGATGCATTTTTTGCAGGATAGCAAAAGAAGATAATGACGAAAATAATCTTGTTATCTGGCGCGGCAAAAAGTGTTTTGTGCTTCTGAACAAGTATCCCTACAATAACGGCCATTTGATGATAGTGCCGTATATCCATGCTTCGGCAATGGATAAATTATCCGACGAAACGAATATCGAAATTATGAAGACCGTGGTTCGGTGTATGCAGGTCTTGAAAAAAACCAGCAAGCCGGACGGATTCAATTTTGGAGCGAATATCGGGAAAGAGGCAGGGGCCGGCGTTGCAGAACATATTCATTTCCATCTTGTCCCGAGATGGAATGGGGATACGAATTTTTTTCCTGTTCTTGCGGATGTTAAAGTTGTTTCGGAAGACATGCATAACAGCTGGCGAAAACTTGTATCTTTTTTCAACAAGAACAGCAAAAAAGAAAAATGAAGTATTACTCATCCCTGTAATCTGAAAAAGTAATACAAATCCGATTCATTTTGCATATTGTTATTTTTGAGAGCGAATACTGACGATTGATACAAAAGGGTACGCTATGAGTAAATATTCAATTCTCCTGGTTACTGTTCTGCTTACAGGTTTGATAATTCTTCCCCGGCAGATGCATGCGCAAAATAAACCGCATAATAAATCCGCACTGAACAAGATGAACCCGATAGATATGGAAAAAAGGCTTAAGGAACTTGGAATTTCAAGAGAGGAAGCAGTTAAACAGGCGTCGCTGTACAACATTGATCTTGAAGAATTTCTTAATCCTGTCTCTCAGTATCCGTCAGCTGCCGATTCGTTATACAAAAAAACAGGGCCTTTTAAAGATTCAAGGTTTGGAGAGAAAAAAGATCATCAATTAGCGGAAAGAATGGAAATCGACAGCATAGTTCCGGGATTTTCGGAAAGGCCGCCGGCTGTAAATCTGAAACCGTTCGGCTATTCGATTTTTCAATATCCCCAATCGACATTCGAGCCGATTCTAGATGCGGCTACGCCGTCGTCTTATACATTGGGCCCGGGTGATGAAGTTGTTATTGCAGTGTGGGGAGACACAAAATTATACTATCAGCTGCCGGTGAACAGGGAAGGAAATATTCTGGTTCCAGATATAGGCCCCGTCTCGGCAGGTGGTACAACAGTACCCAATCTGAAGGATAAACTGATCAGGCAGATGACGGCTGTATATTCAAGTCTCAGGAACGGCGGGCGGGGCGCGACTTCATTCCTGGATGTTTCTCTGGCGAAAATCAGGACCATTCAGATATTTGTCCTCGGCGAAGTCCGCAAACCTGGAGGGTATTCACTGTCTTCATTATCCACCGCCTTGCATGCTCTCTATCTTTCCGAAGGTCCTTCAATTAACGGAAGTCTCAGAAATATTCAGATTGTACGCAGCGGAAACACCGCAGGCGTATTTGATTTTTACGATTACGCGCTGCGGGCCGACAATTCCAAGGATATCCACCTGCAGGATGGCGATATAGTATTTGTGAAACCTGTCGGAACAAGGGCGGCAATAACCGGCAACGTTCTGAGACCCGGAATATATGAGATAAAGGAGAATGAAAATCTCGGCACGCTGATCGGATTCGCGGGAGGACTGAGGTTCGATGCGTATTTCGAACGTATTCATATCGAACGGCTTATTCCCTTTGATGAAAGAAAAAAACATTCTCAGAACTTTCTTGATTTCGACGTACATTTTAATACATACCGCGAAGCAGCAGAAAGCAAATTCGAAATACAGAACGGCGATATAGTTTCTGTCTACCAGGTGGGATCAATTCCCGAAAACCGGGTGATTATAACAGGCAATGTGAAAAAATCCGGGACATTTCAATTAAAATCGGGAATGCGTATAAAAGACCTTTTGTATGAAGCAGACAGCCTGGACCGCAATACTTTTACCGAGCGCGGCACTCTCTTCCGTATGCTGGCTAATCTCCGCAGGGAAATAATTTCTTTCAATCCGCGTCTCGCTTTCTTGGATGATCCGGAAAATAATATTGAGCTGAAGAACGAGGACTCGCTTGTCATATATAAAGAGAGCCAGTTCTTTCCGGAACATACAGTGAGCGTGGGAGGTGCCGTGAGGAAACCGGGGACATACCCGCGCCACGAAAATATGACAATTGCGGATCTGGTAGTCATGGCCGGAGGGCTTACCGAAAATGCTTCGAAATATTCATGGGAACTGTCGCGGCTCGATACGACTCGTATAGGTTCATTCAGCACAATCAGAAAATTCAATGTTCAAAATGAATACTGGGAAGAAAAAAACGGCGAATCGAGTTACCTGGAGGATTTCGATCACTTGATGGTGCCTTCAAATCCGAAGTACAATAAACAAAGAGTCGTCGAAATTCATGGCTATGTGCTGTATCCCGGTTCTTATGCACTCAGTGAACAGGACGAGAGACTTTCGAGCCTGATCAACAGAGCAGGTGGACTTCGCCCGGGTGCATACCTGGAAGGATCCACACTGGTGCGCAAGTGGAACAACGCGGGTTTAGTACCGATCGATTTTGAAAAAGCGCTTGACGACACTGAATCCTCCGAAAATATCAAACTGCTTGCCGGCGATTCAATTATGATTTCTTTTCAACAGGAAGTTGTCAAGGTGCGGGGAGAAGTATTTGTTCAGGCCGCAGTTGTTCATAAAAAAGGTGCAAGCCTGGATTATTATATAGAACAGGCAGGCGGAATGACGGATGAAGCCGACGAAGACAGGATAGTGGTGATACTGCCCAACGGCAGGCGATGGGAAGATAAGTTCTACCTCTTCTCAAGCAATGATATTCTTGGCGGAAGTACTGTTTATGTCCCCAAGAAAATTGAAACTAAAACAGAAACCCTTGCAATACTGCGGGATTGGGCAACTATCATTGCCAGCCTTGCTGCTATCACCATAGGAATTGTGCAGATTACGAAGTAAACAGTAAACAGTCGGTAGCCGAAAGCTTCAGCTTTCGTAAAAGTGGTGATTAGTTATAAGTGATTGGTGATAAGTAAACGGTAAATGGTAAACGGTAAACAGTGATAAGTGATAGGTAATAAGTAATAAGTGAAGGGAGAAAAAGTTAATGGAATTGGAGAGACGAAAACCACATAAGAAATTACAATTATGGACGAAAGCAATTGATCTTATTGTATATATTTATGGGATCACAAAACGATTTCCGCGTGAAGAAGAATTTGGATTAAAAGCACAACTAAAGCGTGCTGCTGTTTCTGTCCCTTCAAATATATCAGAAGGATTAACAAGAAGGACCGAAAAAGATAAAATCCATTTTTTGAATATGGCACAGGGTTCTCTGAGTGAGATAGATTCGCAAATTGAAATATCATACAAATTGAATTTTATTGACGAAGAAATAAACGATACAATAAATAAGCGCTTATCAGAAGTGGAAATGCTCTTAAGTGGTCTTATAAAGAGCATAAAAACTAATCACTAATCACATATTACTTATCACTAATTACAAATCACAAAATTATTAAACGACAATAAATTGCAGACTGAAGAAAAAAAACGAAAAGATTACTTCGAATACCTCTCCATCCTGTGGCGTTCGAGAAGAGTTATAGTTATTGCGACAGCGAGTATAACGATACTGGCGGCAGTGATAAGTTTCATACTGCCCGAGTCATTCAAATCGACCGCAATTCTCCTGCCTGATACGGACAAATCGAAACTTGCTTCGCTTGGGAGCATATCGAATCTTGCTTCTCTTGCGGGACTGAATATCGGAGGGGAAGTGGCGACCGCCAAACTGTATCCGACCATCATAAAAAGCGAGTCGGTGCTTAGAAATGTTATTTATTCAAAATACCGTACAAATGAGTATGAGGATTCGGTTGATCTGATACGGTACTGGAAAATAAAGGAAAATACTCCGGAACGCGATTATGAAGTTGCTCAAAAAGCACTGCGTGAAAAGCTCAGTATTTCGATGGATGCAAAAACATCGGTCCTGACAATGTCTATCGAAACAGAAGAGCCCCGGTTATCGGCCGATATTTTAAACAATATAATTTGCGAAGCGGATGATTTTATACGCACAAAGAGAAATACAAATGCGCTGGAACAGAGGAAGTGGATAGAAGCGCGGCTCGAAGAAGTAAAAGCTGATCTTGCAAAATCGGAGAATAATCTGAAAATATTCCGTGAAAAAAACCGGGTGGTAAGCGGTTCTCCTCAATTACTGCTCAACCAGGAAAGGCTGATACGGGAGGTAGAGATCAATTCGGCGATGTATATAGAATTGAAGAAGCAGTATGAGCTGGCAAGAATTGAAGAAATCAGGACAACACCGATAATAAACGTACTGGATTACGGCAGGGCGGCAGCCAAAAAAGAACATCCGAAAAAAGCTGTAATTATTTTTGTTTCAATAATGCTGGCGCTTTTTTTATCGGGAAGTTACTGTATAGTAATTCAAAAATACAGCCGGCAAATAAACGACTGGCGGAATAAATTCAAGACACTGAAATAAATCGGCAATAAAGCTCGCCGGGTTATGTAACAGATTGTACAGGAGGCATCCGGCAGGATGAATTTTATGAAGAAAGATCCGGCTTCATTCCGGGACGTTGACGGTTATGTTTTCGAATATCAAGGAACAGTCTACCGTGCGGTAAATGAATGCTATCTGGCCACGTATGCGAAGCTGAAATCGACCGGATTTTATGACGCTTTGCTGGAAGAGGAGCTTATCATTCCTCATGAAGAAGAGAAGGAACTTGCCCTGCACATTCTTCATCACCCGCTGATTATTCGTCCACTTCAAATAAATCCGATTTCATATCCGTATGAATGGTCGTTTGAACAGTATAAAGATGCAGCTTTGTGCACGCTGAAGATACAGGAGCTGGCGCTTTTGTACGGGTTCAACCTTAAAGATGCAACGCCGTTTAACATTCAGTTTGTAGACGGCAAGCCGAAGCTGATTGACACGCTCTCTTTTTTTACGGGAGATGAGAATGTCTGGATTGCATACCGGCAGTTCTGCGAGAGTTTTCTTGCGCCTCTTGCATTGATGGCATATTCGGATCATGATTTAGTCCGTGCATGCCAGGTATACCATGACGGTATTCCGTTGATGCTGGCGAGCAGGATGCTGCCTCACCGCACCTGGTTCAAACCGTCGTTGTGTATACATATTCATTTGCATGCCAGGGCGCAGGCGTCTGGCGGGTCTCATAGAAGGCATGACCCTGCGGGCACGGACAGGCAAAAGAGGCTGGTGTATACGCTGCAGCGTGCAGTCCAGTCCCTGCCGAAGAGCAAATCCTTT